>NZ_JBHXTO010000039.1:0-69453 GCF_042677425.1 Streptomyces sp. NPDC127119
CAGCCGGAGTTCCGGCCGGCCCCGTCGGACCGCATACGCGTCGGTGGGACCGCCTACGCGTCGATGCGCGAGCGGTCCAGCGTCGCCGCGGAGCTGGAGATGAACTCCTTGCGCGGAGCGACGTCGTTACCCATCAGCAGATCGAACACCTGCTCGGAGGCTTCGAGGTCGGTGATGTTGATCCGGCGCAGTGTGCGGTGGCGCGGGTCCATGGTCGTCTCGGCCAGCTGGTCTGCGTCCATCTCGCCGAGACCCTTGTAGCGCTGGATCGAGTCCTTGTACCGCACGTTCTTCCGCTGGAGTCCGAGCACGGTCTCCCGAAGCTCACGGTCCGAGTACGTGTAGATGTACTTGTCCTGGCCCTTCTTGGGCTGGCTCAGCTCGATCCGGTGCAGCGGAGGCACCGCCGCGAACACCCGGCCGGCCTCGACCATGGGCCGCATGTAGCGCTGGAAGAGCGTCAGGAGCAGACAGCGGATGTGCGCGCCGTCGACATCGGCGTCGACGAGCAGGATGATCTTCCCGTAGCGGGCGGCGTCGAGATCGAAGGTGCGTCCCGACCCCGCTCCTATGACCTGGATGATCGCGCCGCACTCGGCGTTCTTCAGCATGTCCGACACGGACGACTTCTGAACGTTGAGGATCTTTCCGCGGATCGGCAGGAGGGCCTGGAACTCGGAGTTCCGGGCGAGCTTGGCGGTGCCGAGCGCCGAGTCGCCCTCGACGATGAACAGCTCGCTGCGCTCCACGTCGTCGCTGCGGCAGTCGGCGAGCTTGGCGGGCAGCGAGGAGGACTCCAGTGCCGTCTTCCGACGCTGAGCGTCCTTGTGCTGGCGGGCCGCGATCCTCGTACGGGCGGCGGCCACGGCCTTCTCCAGGACGACCCGGGCCTGTGCGGCCGCGTCCCGCTTCGTGGAGGTCAGGAACGCCTTGAGCTCCTTGGAGACCACGTTCGTCACGATGCGACGAGCCGCGGACGTGCCGAGCACCTCCTTCGTCTGCCCCTCGAACTGGGGCTCGGCGAGACGCACGGTGACAACGGCGGTGAGGCCTTCCAGGGCGTCGTCCTTGACGACGTCGTCCTCGGCGACGCGCAGCAGCTTCTTGGTGCGCAGCACTTCGTTGATGGTCTTGGCGACAGCCTGCTCGTAGCCCGCGACGTGGGTGCCGCCCTTGGGCGTGGCGATGATGTTCACGAACGACTTGAGCGTCGTGTCGTAGCCCGTGCCCCAGCGCATCGCGACGTCCACACCCAGTTCACGGGTGACTTCGGTCGGAGTCATCTGTCCGTGGTCGTCGAGGACCGGGACCGTCTCCTTGAAGCTGCCTTGGCCGGAGAAGCGGAGCACGTCGCAGACGGGCTTGTCGGAGGCCAGGTACTCGCAGAACTCGCTGATGCCGCCGTCGAAGCGGAAGGACTCCTCGCCCTTGCTGCCGCCCTCGCCTAGCCCGTACTCGTCGCGGACGACGATGGTCAGGCCGGGGACCAGGAAGGCGGTCTGCCGGGCGCGCTGGTGCAGGTTCTCCAGGGAGAGCTTGGCGTCCTTGAGGAAGATCTGGCGGTCGGCCCAGTACCGGACGCGCGTGCCGGTGCGGGCCTTGGGAACCCTCTTGAGTTTGCGCAGGCCCGAGGACGCGTCGAACGCGGCATCGGCGCCGTCGCCCTTGAAGGCGCCGGGCGTGCCCCGCCGGAAGCTCACCGCGTGGGTGTTGCCCCCACGGTCCACCTCGACGTCCAGGCGGGCCGAGAGCGCGTTCACCACGGAGGCGCCCACGCCGTGCAGGCCGCCGGAGGCCGCGTACGAGCCGCCGCCGAACTTGCCTCCGGCATGCAGCTTGGTCATCACGACTTCGATGCCCGAAAGACCGGTTTTGGGCTCGACATCCACCGGAATACCCCGGCCGTTGTCCCGCACCTCGACAGAACCGTCGTCATGCAGGGTCACGTCGATGTGGTCGCAGTACCCTCCGAGGGCTTCGTCCACGGAGTTGTCGATGATCTCCCAGAGGCAGTGCATCAGACCGCGGCTGTCGGTCGATCCGATGTACATGCCCGGGCGCTTCCGCACGGCCTCTAGACCTTCGAGGACGAGCAGGTGCCGCGCGGTGTAGTTGGAACCGTCACGGTCTGCTCCGGTCAGCAGGGCTGTGGACGGCACGGACGTCTCGGCGGTCACGCGGTTCGCTCCTCGCTGAATTTCAGTTGGGGCCCTTTTGGGTAAGGGTCCGGCTTCGGTCACCGGTCTGAGGGTACCGAGGCCTGGTAGAGCCGTTGTAACGCCACCCTCGCCCCAAACGCAGACTAGTCCAGAGTCGTATGCTTGTTCGATCCCTCGTTGGAGTGAAGTACATATCACGTTCCCTTCCAGGCATGAACCATTTAGGCTCCGGGCACGTCCTCAAGAACAACCGGCAAGCCAGCCGGTGAGGACTGAACCTGACAGAGCGCGAACCCGTAAGACACGAAGACACGCAATACGGCTCATTCGCCGCCAACCGGCAGCAGACAGCCGACTCGGAAAGATTTTTTTCGAGGAAGAGCCACGAGCGGGAACGTTTTCGGCCTGGTTGGATGTTGACCCTGGTACGACAGCTCGTCGAGCTAGAGAAGAGGCGACGTGACTACTGTTCTGACCCCCGCGAGCCCACTGACGGCCGCTGACCGCTGCGACCGTTGCGGCGCCCAGGCATATCTGCGCGTCGTCCTCCTCAACGGTGGTGAACTGCTCTTCTGTGCCCACCACGGGCGCAAGTTCGAGCCGGAACTCAAGAAGATCGCCGCTGAGATACAGGACGAGACGGAGCGGTTGACGGCCGCCCCGGCAAGCGCCAATGACGAAGAGCACTGACACTTCGCGCAGACGACGAGCCATCTCCGGCACAGGCCGGTGACCGGGCGGCCGCCCCTGATTCCAGGGGCGGCCGCTCGCGCTCGTGGCTGCGGACAGTGCGACCCTGCCCACGGAAGCCGTCAGACGGCTCTCAGTGGCCCGCTCCGAGCGCTGTGGCGGCCCCTGAGGCCCGCGTATAGACCCCAGGGCTGCCGACCCGCCCACAGCCGCTCCCCCACGACACAAGGCCGATCAGGCGCCCCTGAGCGACCAGGGGGCCGCCACTGTCGCCCTGGCAGGCGTCGCGGCCACCACCCGTCTCTCCGGCGCACAGCATGGAGCCGGCGAGATAGGTGCCGTCCGCACTGCCCGGATAGGCCTCCTCACAGACGGCGTCGGACAACACCCGGACATGTGAGGCACGTAGAGAGCTCGCATAGTCCCCGCTCCCCGTCGTATCGCCCCAGCCGTACACCACAGCTTCCGTACCGGGCTCGTACGCGGCGTCTCCGGCGCCCGCCAGGCGAATGACCGAACCGGCGGCGAGCGGCTCCGAGAGGGTGAGTACGGCGAAGTCCCCGGCATTCGTGTAGCTGTCGTGCCGCGGATTGATCCAGATGTCGCGTACCGCGATCTCCTTGCCCCCGGCCGACCGCAGGTCTCCGCGACCCGCGACGATCCTCAGATCCCGGACCTGGCGAGGGGGAGCGCCCAGCACTTCCTCGCCCAGGCAGTGGGCGGCCGTCAGCACCGTCTCCCGCCCGATCACCACTCCCCCGCAGAACTGTCCCGCGCGTGTTCCCCCGAACCGGTCACGGCTGGACAGGGCCACCATCCAGGGGGCCTCGGCGATTTCCACCGGGTAGCCGCCGATGACGACGTCGGCCGTCGCGGGGGCCGGGGATGCCAGCGGTATCACGGCCGCCGTGGCCACGAGGGCCAGTGCGCGGGCGAAGGTACGACGCATGCGCGCTCCTCACTCTGGGGTTGTCACGAGACACCCAGAGTGATCCAGTCGGCGGCGCTCCGCACTCCGCACATACCGAGGGCCCGGCTCCCACTACGGGAAGCCGGGCCCTCGATGACGTACTGCGGCCGAGGCCTAGTCCAGGTAGTCGCGCAGTACCTGCGAGCGCGACGGGTGACGCAGCTTCGACATCGTCTTGGACTCGATCTGGCGGATGCGCTCGCGCGTCACGCCGTACACCTTGCCGATCTCGTCGAGGGTCTTCGGCTGACCGTCGGTGAGACCGAAGCGCATCGAGACGACGCCCGCCTCGCGCTCGGACAGGGTGTCCAGGACGGAGTGCAACTGCTCCTGGAGGAGCGTGAAGCTGACCGCGTCGGCCGGGACGACCGCTTCGGAGTCCTCGATGAGGTCACCGAACTCGCTGTCGCCGTCCTCACCCAGGGGGGTGTGGAGGGAGATCGGCTCACGACCGTACTTCTGGACCTCGATGACCTTCTCGGGGGTCATGTCGAGTTCCTTGGCCAGCTCCTCCGGAGTGGGCTCGCGGCCCAGGTCCTGAAGCATCTGGCGCTGCACGCGCGCGAGCTTGTTGATGACCTCGACCATGTGCACCGGGATACGGATGGTGCGGGCCTGGTCCGCCATGGCGCGGGTGATCGCCTGACGGATCCACCACGTGGCGTACGTCGAGAACTTGTAGCCCTTGGTGTAGTCGAACTTCTCCACCGCGCGGATGAGACCGAGGTTGCCCTCCTGGATGAGGTCCAGGAAGAGCATGCCGCGGCCGGTGTAGCGCTTGGCCAGGGAGACCACCAGACGGAGGTTGGCCTCCAGGAGGTGGTTCTTGGCGCGGCGGCCGTCCTCGGCGATGATCTCCAGCTCGCGCTTGAGCTTCGGCGCGAGCTTGTCGGCGTTGGCCAGCTTGTCCTCGGCGAACAGACCGGCCTCGATGCGCTTGGCGAGCTCGACCTCCTGCTCGGCGTTGAGCAGCGGGACCTTGCCGATCTGCTTGAGGTAGTCCTTGACGGGGTCGGCGGTGGCACCGGCCGCGGCGACCTGCTGCGCGGGCGCGTCGTCCTCGTCCTCGTCGGACAGCACGAAGCCCTGAGCGCCGTCCTCGGTGGGCTCCTCGCCGGCCTTGGCCGTCCCCGGAGTCTCCTCGGTCGCCTCGTCGTCGCCCTGCTCGGCGTCGGCGTTCTTGGCGGTGGTCTTCTTCGCCGCCGTCTTCTTGGCGACGGTCTTCTTCGCGACCGCCTTCTTGGCGGTCGTCTTCTTGGCCGCGGCCTTCTTGGCGGTCGCATCCTCGGCGGGATCGTCGACCTCGGGCATCACCGGCGTGGCGGTGGCGGTGGCCTTCTTGACCGTCGCCGTCTTCGCCGCGACGGTCTTGGTGGCGGTGCGCTTGGCGGGACTCTTCGCTGCGACGCTCTTCCGGGTGCGCTTTGGCTCCGCGGCACTGACCATCAGCGTCACACCCTCTTCCTCGAGGATCTGGTTGAGGCTGCGCAGTACGTTCTTCCACTGAGTGGCCGGAATCTGGTCAGCTTCGAAGGCCCGACGCACGTCATCGCCGGCGATCTGCCCCTCAGCCTTTCCCCGCTCAATGAGCGCCATGACAGAGACGGACTCGGCGATCTCCGGCGGGAGCGTACGGGATGTGCTGGCCGACACGAACAACCTCTCGGAACGTTGGAAAACGGCTTCCGGCCCCGTCCACTGCGGAGAGGAGCCGACGACCGCCGACTTTGGAATGGGCCGACGGCGCGGGCGGGAGCCGGGAAGAGACACAGCGCCTGAAGCGGCGCCCATATTCCCTACTCGGCTGTCACCTCTTAGGTCATCGCGCTGTCCCGAAGAGTGTTACGCCCAATCTGCGTGGCCCGAGTCACACCCCGTAAGCGCCTAAAAGTGGCCAGATACGGTCAGAGGTGGTCAGTGGACTGTTCCAGCATCCCATCGCACCGCCGGGCCCCACCGGATCCTCCAGGAGTCCGGTGGGGCCCGGCGGCAGACGGTTCGCCGGCCGAACGGTGCCACGCGGGGCGAACGCTCCCGACCGCGCCACCAGCGGTGCGCGATCAGTGCTCGCGCGGCGCGGGCACGACGCGCTCCACCTCGGGGTGGACGGTGAGCAGCTGCCGCATGGCCGCCTCGGCGCCCGAGGCGTCGCCCGCCGCGAGAGCGTCGGCGATACGGGCGTGGTACGAGAGGGAGGCCTCGTTCGGCCGGTCGCAGCCCGCGATCGGGCCGCCGGACACCTGGAGCGCGGCCGACACGATCCCGGAGAGGTGCTCCAGCATGCGGTTGCCCGCGACCTGGATGAGCAGCGAGTGGAACTCCGCGTCGGCCCGCGAGAAGGTGAGCGCGTCGCCCTGCCCCATCGCGTGGCCCATGATCTCGACCATGTCGGTGAGCCGCTGCTGGACCTCCGGGCGGCCGTGCCCGGCTGCGAGGCGGGCGGCCAGCGGTTCGATCGTCCAGCGCAGCTCGCTCAGCTCACGACGCTGGTCGTCGCGCTGCGGACCGAAGGCGCGCCACTCGATGATGTCCGGGTCCAGGAGGTTCCAGTCACTGACCGGACGCACACGCGTGCCGACGTTGGGGCGGGCACTGACCAGTCCCTTCGCCTCAAGGACACGCAGGGACTCACGCACGACGGTGCGGGAGACCTCGAATCGCTGGCCGATCTCCTCGGGGACCAGCGGGCGGTCGGCGCCCAGGTCGCCGGAGACGATCATCTGACCCAGCTGCTGAACAAGTTGGCCGTGCAGGCCGCGGCCGCGGCTTCCGGCGGCACGACGGCCCATGCGGCCCAGGTCCGGGTCCGTGGCATCCCACACAGAGCTGCTGACGCGGTCTGCGCCGGGGCCCTCCGCAAAGGGGTAGCGGTCAAGTTCGCCCGGACCGGTGAGGCCGGAGTCTGCGGAACGGGCGGCGGTCATCATGGCGTGCGCAAGGGTAGTCACGGATCATTTGTCGGCGTCGTCTCCAACTCCCTTGAGGTCTTTGGTGAAAAGCACACGAAAGGGTGATCGCTCACCCCGTCGCAATTGACGCCTTATCGGAAAGAATTGGGCGTTCTGCGTGGAGTTGCGCACATGAGGGGAACACACGTGCACGGTCGGTCGTCATCGGACCCGGCTCCGCAGGGTCGTGAGCAGATATGCGCAGAGCAGAGCAGTGAGTGACAACATCAGTGCGCCTGCGACGGGTTGAGCGATCACCTCTGCCGCGGCGACCACATAGTGCTCGCCCCCGAACGGCCAGCGCACCAGCACGAGCTCACGCAGCCGGGTCGAGAGACCGGCAGCGGTCCGGACCGACGGCCCCTCCAGAACCTTCTGCACGATCGGTACGACCAGGATCGGCACGGCGAGAACCGCCGCGAGACCGGCGGTGGTGGACCGGAAGATCCCTGCCGCCAGAACCCCCGCCCAGGCGCAGCCGATCACGAGACCGACCCAACTGGCACCCAAAGGGATCCAGTCCGGCGGAACTCCGGTCAGCTCCCGTCCGTAGAGGATGTGGAGCAGTTCGGCGTTCAGGCCGACCACGCCGAGAGCGAGCGTCAGCGCGGTGGCCGCGGCGACGACGAGTTTGGCGGCCAGCAACCCCAGTCGGCGGGGGACGGTACCGCGGTCAGTGGCCAGGGCGGGGTGACGGAACTCGTCGCCGAAGGCGAAGGCGCCGAGCAGCCCCGCGCCGAGCGCCGCGGGCGGCAGGGGAAAGTCCCGCGGCCACGCGGCGAACAGCCGCGACTGCGGCGTGTGTCCCGCCCTGGCGAGGAGTACGGAGATGAGGGCGGAGACGACGAGCACGGCCGCCGCGGTGAGCCAGCCCGTACCGACCCCCGCCGCGCGGCGCAGCTCGTAACGCAGCGGCCGCAGGGGGCCGGCACCCTGGCGGACGGTGATGGGCGGTGGCAGGGGCGACAATTCGCGCGCGCCCCGCACCCCCGCGCTCCGCGCTGACGCCTCGACGTCAGCCTCAGCTTCGCGAGGGCCCGTCCCCGTTTCCGGCGCGGGCGCCGCCCCCATGTCCCCGACTTCGTCGGCGAGTTGGTGTACGAGGATGCCGTTGCGGTAGGCGGACTCTCCGATGTCGGCACAGGTGCTGCCGTACACGGAGAGGCGATTGCCGTCTTCCCGCACGACCTCCACGGAGCACCGGGCAGTGCGGGCCTCCTTGATCAGCAGAGCGCCGAGCCGGGCGGCGTGCGGGCTCCGGACGGCGACGCGGGGCCGGAGCCGGGTGCGTGCGAAGTCCGCGGCCTCCTGGTCGGCGACGAGCCTGCCCTTCTCCAGCGTGACGACCCGGTCGGCGGTCCGTGCGGCCTCCCTGGGGTCGTCCGTGGCGAACAGCACGGTGCCGCCAGCACCGGCGTGGGCGCGCAGCACTCCGTGCAGCCAGCGGCCTTCGCGAGCGGCGAGCCCGTCCGTGGCGCCGTCGAGCACGAGGGTGTGCGGATCGGAGAGCAGGGCACAGGCGAGGCCCAGGCGGCGGTCCATGCCTCGCGAGAGAGTTCCCAGCCGTTCGTCGCGCAGGCTGACGAGGCCCACCACCTCCAGGACCTCGTCGGCACGCTGCGCTGGTACCCCCGCCGCGGCGCACAGCATGCGGAGTTGGCCTCGGACCGTGCGCGCCGGGTGGCCGGGAACCTCGCCGAGAAGAACACCCACCTCGCGCGAGGGATGGGCGATGCGGTGCAGCGGGCGACCTCTGAAGTAGGTGATTCCGCGGCCCTGTTGCAGTTCGAGCATGAGCCTGAGAGCGGTCGTCTTGCCTGCGCCCGGGGCTCCGAGGAGCGCCGTGACGTGGCCGGGGGACGCCTCGAAGGAGACGTCGTCGACAGCGGGGGGAAGCTCCTTGCGGGCGTTGCTGGTCAGTCCGATGGCCTGGATCACCCAACGCAAGATAGCGCGATATGTACCGTTTTCCGGTCACCTTGAGCGCGCGCGGGAGCAGCCTCCGCGCCGGTCCCGCCACTTGGCCGGACCGCCTGCGTCGCGGCCGACCGCTCTCGGCTCGGCGTCAGACTTCGGGTCGGAGCATCGGCGGGTTGAGCAGGGTGGCGCCACCCGCCCGGAAGAGCTGGGCGGGGCGGCCGCCCTGCCGAGTCGTCGTACCGCCCGTGGGGACGAGGAATCCCGGCGTCCCCGTCACCTTGCGGTGGAAGTTGCGCGGGTCGAGCGCCACCCCCCACACCGCCTCGTACACCCGGCGCAGCTCGCCGACCGTGAACTCGGGCGGGCAGAAGGCAGTGGCCAGCGACGAGTACTCGATCTTGGAACGGGCACGCTCCACACCGTCCGACAGGATCTGGGCATGATCGAACGCGAGCGGCGCCGCCTGTTCTCCGTCACGTCCGTAGCCGCCCTGCTGCAGCAGGTCCTCGACAGGAGCCCAGCGCGCGCTGTTCGCGTCTCCGCCGGCTCTGGGCGCGGGCAGGTCGGGCGCGAGGGCGAGATGGGCGACGCTCACCACCCTCATGCGCGGGTCACGCTTGGGGTCGCCGTAGGTCGCGAGCTGCTCCAGGTGAGCCCCGTTCACCTGTGCGGGAGCGTCCGGGGCGTGCGCGCACAGCCCGGTCTCCTCCTTCAGCTCCCGCGCCGCGGCCTGCGACAGGTCTTCGTCGGGCCGCACGAAACCGCCGGGCAGCGCCCAGCGCCCCTGGAAGGGCGGCTCGCCCCTGCGGATCGCCAGCGCGCACAGCGCGTGACGACGCACGGTCAGCACGACCAGGTCGACGGTGACGGCGAACGGCGCGAAAGCTGACGGGTCGTAGGGCATGCCGCGATCATAGTCGTCTGCCTGACGATAAACACTCTCTTCACCGGTCGCTCACATGGCTGATCCGACGCCCTCGGACAGGGCACCGCGTCCCTCGTGATCCCAGGTCCGCGGCGGACCGGCTCTCACGCCCCCAGCTGAAGTCCGTCGGCCGCCTCCTCGACCATGGCCAGTCCGAGCCTGCTGACGCGTACGGAGAAAGGGGCGCCCGCGACGCGCAGGCCCGTCAGCCCGATCTCTCCCAGCGGAGCACCGCGCATCGGACGCAGTGTCACCGTGCGAGCCGGGGCGTCGGGACGGATCCCGGTGAGCGTGGCGAGCAGGAGGACACCGGCGGCCGCGGCTGTGGCCGCCGGTCTGCAGGCCGTTGGGTGCGGTACGGGGGAACCGCCTTCCGTGCGCTGCTCCCCCGCGTACATCTCCGGCAGCCGGTGGCCGAAGGTCTCGGCCGCCGCCAGTACGCCCAGCAGCAGCGAACTCGCCTCCTTCTCGTAGCCCGCGGCGGCCAGCCCCGCCGCGGCGAGAGCGGTCTCGTGGACGCGCACGCATCCGCTCCGATGTCCGAACGGGTTGTAGCCCGTCTCCTTCAGGCCGAGGCTGCGCAGCCCCCAGCCCGAGTCCATGGACGGGCTGCCGTACAGACGCGCGAGCTGTTCCGTCTGCACCTTGTCGAGCAGACCCGGTGCCGGTGCGCCGGCGCCGAGCAGTCCGGTGTCGAGCAGGTGGACGCCGCCGGATCCGAGGTGCGGCACGAGCCGTCCGCCCGGCAGACGAGCCGCAGCCGGTCTACCGCCGCCTCGTTCCTCGATCCAGAAGTCCTCCCGGAACGCGATCCGCATCGCCCCCGCCCACCGCCGCAGCTCGACGCCACCTCCCCTGCCGTACGCGTCGAGGAGGTCGGCGCCCAGCAGAGCGGCCCGGTGGGCGTGCGCCTGCGTCTCACAGCGCCATGGCCCGCCCGGGTGCGGGTCCGCCAGATACGTACCGTCGCCGACAGTGGTCCGCAGCCACTGGAGGCAACGTTCGGCCGCGGGCAGCAACTCCTCGGTCTCCGCCTCGGAAAGCCCCCAGCGGCGAGCCTCCGCGAGCACCACGGGAAACAGCAGCGTCGCTTCTTGCCCCGTGCAGCGCGGTGGCAGCTGAGCACCAACGTGTCGTCGGGGGCCGGGAATCAGGCCGGACCGTGGTCCAGCGCCCACGAGTTGGGTGCGGGCGAGGGTGCGCAGGGTTCCCGCGGCGAGACGCGTGCCCAGCGGCAGAGTCATGCGTGCTGCCGCAAGGGCCTCGGCCGGTGCCATGCCGCAGCGCCAGGGAGCCCCGGCCGCCAGGTGCGTGTCGGACGGCTGCGCGGGGTCACGCAGGAGAAGAGCCTGCAGGTCCTCGACGCTCGTGCGCAGGAGCGCCTCGGCCCTCGGATCGTCGCTTGCCGCCCGAGCCGGAGCGAGAGGGCTTGTGGCACCGCGCGCGACGGCCCGGATGGGTCCCGCCCCTGCCGGACGTACCCGCAGCTCCACGCTTCGGGTTCCGCCGGGAAGCAGTTCGAACTCCCAGCGCAGCAGCCCGGCGGAGGCCAGCGCGTCCGAAGGCGGCGGGTCGGCCGTGACGACGGCGTCCCCGGTGGCACACGACCACCGCATACCTGAGTCGTGGACACTGGCCGGCAGATCGGGACCGGCTCTCCCCGCCGCGACCGCACCCAGGTCGGCCAGGTCCGTGCCGAGCGCCACCTCGACGGGGAGGCGAAGAGGCCGGTTGGCCGCGCTGCGCAGGGTGATCCGCTCCGTGCCGTCCGCGTATCGCATGCGTTCGACCAGGACGTCCGGGTCGGGTCCGCCGTCGGCGGAGATGCTCAGAACCGCCAGGAATCGCGCCTGGTCGGGCGCGACCATCCGGGCCTGGATCGCGAGCGGCTCCCGGCCCGCCACCCGCAGTCGGCATCGGGAGAGCACCCGCCGACCCGACCGGTAGAAGCCCTCCAGTCCATGCCCTGTCAACTGGCCCTGTTCCGTGGAGATCGCGAGTCCCGGCAGGGCGACGCAGATCAGTGCGGTGTGGGCGGGTGGCAGAGTCACAGTGCCTCGCTGCCCGACCTGCGCCGTGTGTGGGGCCAGGGCAACGCCGCGGCCCATCGAGGGCTGTGCGGACCTCCCGAAGTGCAACGGGTCGCTGTGCGGAACGGAAGGCATGGAGGACGGGGTGGGCAGAGGCATGGGGCGGCTTCTTCTGTACTCCGTGCGCTGAGTGGGGGCTCGGCGGGGTATGAGGGCTCGGCGATATGCGGGGGCGTGTGCAGGGGCTCCGACGGCGTGAGACCGATGCGATGGCACGGCGCGCCTGAGGGCTGCGCCACAAAGGTGAACGGGGCCGGCCTGTCCCTAGTCACGCCCTGGTCCGTGGAAGCCCATCGATCGGACCCGACCGATCGATCCGCCAGCACCGTCCCCCGCCGCTTCCCCTCTCCCCCTCCCTCACATCTCCCCCTTCACCTCACTCGTCGACGTTCCAGGCCGCCCGGCAGGCTCAGCAGCTCCCGCGTTCCCCGCACTTCGGCGAGAGCGAGCCGCACCACCAGTGCTGCCGCCGCCTCGACCAGTGCTGCCGCTACCTCGGCCTGGACCGCCCTCCGACGGAACCCCTGAGCCGGAAGAAGTGGACCGAGGACGGCGCGTGCCACCGGTACCTGCCGGTCGGGAACCAGGCCGGTCGGCTGCGCCCTCCGTAACCCTCGACCTGCGTCGGCGGCGGGCAGAACCCTTGGCAGGGCCCGCAGGCCCCGCCAGCCCTGCCGGAACATGCCCGGGCGGCCCACCGGCATCCGACGGCCCCACACCCGCCACCGGCGAGGCGATCACCTCACCGTCGACACGATCGGCGCGCTCTCCTCGTAGACAACGACGGATCGACTCCGGGTCCAGGCCCTCGTTGCATGCCTGGTGGAGAAGCCGGGCGAAGAGGTATCCGGAATCCGCACCGAGTGCCATGGCCAGCGCTTCGCGGGCCTCCAGTTCGTCGCCGGAGGACCAGGCGACCCACCCGGCGAGCGTGAGCGGCGCCGCTGCATGCTCCCCGTACGAGCCGACGCAGCGGCGGGCCAGGGCCCTCCAGAGGCGCAGGGCCGGTCCGGCCTCGTCCCCCTCCATCCACTCCGCCGCCCGGTCCCGTGTCGTGCGGTCCTGCAGACCGAGAATCAACGTGGCCGCCTCCTCGTGGCGCAGGAGCTCGTCGTCCCGGAGATCCGCCGGAAGTGTGCCGGGGCCGAGGGCGGCGGAGGTGACATCGGCGAACCGGCGCATGACCTGGTGGGCCAGTTCCAAGGTCTTGGCAGCCACACCGGCGCGGCTGCCGTCGTCCAGAATTCGAGGGATCAACGCCATGCTCACCGCGTCGAGGGCGGACTCCTGCTCCAGCGCCGCCTTGCTCTCCCACGGAGTGAGCCTCGCCCGCAGCTGCCGCAGGGTGCCCCGCACCTGAAGCCCCGCGTAGGTGGCGGCTGCGGCCAGCACGGACGTGCCCGGCATTCCCATGGACGTACCGTCCGACGGGCAGCAGTGTTCGCTGGGGCAGCAGTACGACCAGAAGCGGCCGTCCGAGATGCACAGTGCCTCGATCACCGGCACGTCGAGCGCTCCGCAGGCCTTGCGCAGCAGTTGTGCGAGCGGACGCAGCCGTTCCATCACTGCCCGGCCCGACTCTCCTTCCCTGGGTTCCTGGCAGAGGAAGGCGACCATGCTCTCGGGCAGGGCGCCCCTCCGCTCGCTGCCTTTCACCAAGCCGTGCGTCAGCTGCTGCGCCACGGACGGCCAGTCGTCCGCGTGGCTCGGGATACCGAGTCGGGCCCGTCCGCCGAAGCGGCCACGCCCGTCCCTGTCGTGCAGGGCGACGAGCACGATGCTGTCCTCGGGCCGGTACCCGAGCAGGTACGGCAGGGCATCGGCCAGTTCGGACGGAGTGCGGAGGGTGACCTGGTGGTCAGGACACAAACTGCCGGTCGCGCCATGGGCGCCGCCGGCCGCGTCGTGCGCCGAGCCGGTGGAGGCCGTACCGTCACGGCCCTCCCGCCGTCCGACGCGACCCGTATCTGGTCCGCTCGCTCCGCCTGATCCACCCCACCCGTCCTGCCAATCCCGCTCGTCTTGCCTGCTCTGCCTGCCCTGCCCGCCTTGCATGCCCGGCCTGCTCTGCCCGCCCTGCCGGTCCGGCCCGCCTTGCCTGTCTGTGCTGTTCTGCTCGGCAGTCTCGTCGCATCGACCGGTATCGCCGTCGCCGAGGTTCTCGGCCGGTTCGCTGTGGTTCGTCATGCCGTGACCATCCCGCGAAACCCGGAATTCCGCTTTGCCCTGTGGATAACCACGAACATGACCACGTCAGAAGTTGTCCACAGCGGACCGGCTCATTCGCGCGATGTCCGACCCATCGGGTTGCATGGGGCCATGAGCAACGAAGAGCTGCGCACAGTGGCCGACACCGTCCTCGCCCGCCTCGTCGGCGCGCCGGGAGGCGACGCCCGGCTGCGCGAGGACCAGTGGCGCGCCATCGAGGCCCTCGTGGCCGACAAGCGCAGGGCCCTGGTCGTGCAGCGCACCGGCTGGGGCAAGTCCGCCGTGTACTTCGTCGCGACCGCGCTGCTGCGGGAGCAAGGAGCCGGTCCCACCGTGATCGTCTCGCCCCTCCTCGCCCTCATGCGCAACCAGGTCGAGGCCGCCGCACGCGCCGGCATCAGGGCGCGGACCATCAACTCGTCCAATTCGGAGGAGTGGGACACGATCCAGGACGAGGTGGCCGAAGGTGAGGTCGACGTCCTTCTGGTGAGCCCCGAGCGGCTCAACAACCCCGACTTCCGGGATCAGGTGCTGCCCAGGCTGGCGGCGGCGACCGGCCTCCTCGTGGTGGACGAGGCGCACTGCATCTCCGACTGGGGCCACGACTTCCGGCCGGACTACCGCCGCCTGCGCACCATGCTCGCCGACCTCCCCCAGGGCGTCCCGGTCCTTGCGACCACCGCCACGGCCAATGCGCGCGTGACTGCCGACGTCGCCGAGCAGCTGGGTACCGGCGGAAGCACGGACGCCCTCGTCCTGCGTGGCCCCCTGGACCGCGAGAGCCTGAGCCTGAACGTGCTGCAGCTGCCGGACGCAGCCCACCGGATGGGCTGGCTCGCCGAGCACCTGGGCGAGCTGCCCGGCTCCGGGATCATCTACACACTCACCGTGGCCGCCGCCGAGGAGGTCACCGCCTTCCTCCGGCAGGCCGGGCACACCGTGACCTCGTACACAGGGAAGACGGAGAACGCGGACCGCCAGCAGGCCGAGGAGGACCTGCTCGCCAACCGCGTCAAGGCCCTTGTCGCCACATCGGCGCTGGGCATGGGCTTCGACAAGCCCGACCTCGGCTTCGTGGTGCACCTGGGTTCGCCGTCCTCGCCCATCGCCTACTACCAGCAGGTGGGCCGTGCGGGCCGTGGTGTCGAGCATGCCGAGGTACTGCTCCTGCCCGGCAAGGAGGACCAGGCGATCTGGCAGTACTTCGCGTCGATCGCCTTCCCGCCGGAGGAGCAGGTCAGGCGCACCCTGGACGTTCTCGGCCAGGCGGGCCGCCCGCTGTCGCTCCCCGCGCTCGAACCCCTGGTGGAGCTACGCCGGTCACGGCTCGAAACGATGCTCAAGGTCCTGGACGTGGACGGCGCCGTGAAGCGCGTCAAGGGCGGCTGGATCTCCACGGGCACCCCATGGACGTACGACACCGAGCGCTACGCGTGGGTGGCCAAGCAGCGCGCGGCCGAGCAGCAGGCCATGCGCGACTACGTGACGACGACCGGCTGCCGGATGGAGTTCCTGCGCCGGCAGCTGGACGACGAGGGAGCCGCCCCGTGCGGGCGCTGCGACACCTGCACGAAGCCGCGGTTCTCCGATGCCGTGTCCTCATCCGCGCTGGACTCGGCGCGTGGCGAGCTCGGCCGCGCGGGTATCGAGGTGGATCCCCGGAAGATGTGGCCCACGGGTCTGCCCGCCGTGGGCGTCGACCTGAAGGGACGCATCCCGGCCGGTGAGCAGGCCGCGACCGGGCGGGCGCTGGGAAGGCTTTCGGACATCGGCTGGGGCAACCGGCTGCGGCCGATGCTCGGACCCCAGGCCCCGGACGGACCTGTTCCGGACGACGTGGCCGAGGCCGTCGTCGGCGTGCTGGCCGACTGGGCGAAGGGACCGGGCGGCTGGGCCTCGGGCGGTTCCGGCGCCGTGCCGCGCCCGGTCGGTGTCGTCACCATGGCGTCGCAGCGCCGACCGCACCTCGTGCAGTCGCTGGGGGCGCGGATCGCCGAGGTCGGGCGTCTGCCCCTGCTGGGCTCCATCGAGTACGCCCCGGGAGCCGACGCCGCGCAGGTCTCCAGGAGCAACAGCGCGCAGCGGCTGAAGGCCCTCGACGGGGCGCTCGTGGTGCCGCCCGGCCTGGCCGCGGCGCTCTCCGGAGCCGATGGACCCGTCCTGCTCGTGGACGACTCGACCGACACCGGCTGGACGCTCGCGGTGGCCGCGCGCATGCTGCGGCGGGCCGGCGCCCAGGGGGTGTTGCCGCTGGTACTCGCTGTGCAAGGTTGATTCCTGCGGTGCGGTGGTAAATACCGAGCAGGGATATAAGCAACGGATCGCCAGATAACGGTCGGTGGCCCCAATTGCTCGTTGCCGCAACCAAGTTCGACAGGAAGAATTGGCCTCGCGCCCCGCGTGGCCTCCCGAGGTCGCCCGTTCGGGCTGTGCTGCGGCGCGCTCCCCCAGTCCGACCTCGCCCGCTGTGTGGGCGCGTAGCCGAAGGGAGGACCGTGACCTTCGGATTCGCTCCGTCCTCGGCGGCATCGATGTCGACGGCCGCCACTTCCGCCAATCCACTGACCCGGATGCTCGAACCCGCCGAGTGGGCCGCTGCGGGGATTCCGCTTCTGCGCAATCCCCGGGAGGTCGTCAGCGGGCTGCACTCCCGGCATCGGCCCGGCCCCACGACCGCGATCGTGGCAGTGCTCGATCCCGACGAACGGCTGAACGCGAGCGCTTCCTTCATCAGGAGGCCGGCTCCGGCGGACGGCTGGATGTTCCGCAACGCGCTGCTCGCGCAGCTGCGCCGGGTCATCCCGCACGACCTGCGACGCCGCACACCGG
Organism: Streptomyces sp. NPDC127119; assembly: GCF_042677425.1. NCBI lineage: Bacteria > Bacillati > Actinomycetota > Actinomycetes > Kitasatosporales > Streptomycetaceae > Streptomyces > Streptomyces sp. NPDC127119. The sequence continues at coordinate 16,740 of NZ_JBHXTO010000039.1, forward strand.
TGCGTACCGCCGTGCTGCTCTACTGCCGTGACGGAGACGCGCGGTGGACGGAGGAGGACGGGGCGTGGATGTGGGGGCTGCGTGACGCCTGCACTCTGCACGGCCTGCGCTGCGGTGCCTACATCACGCTGACACGTGACGGCTGGCAGGTGCTCGGCGAGGGACGCGGAGGCCGTCGGCCGAACGCGGACTCACCTCCGGAGTCCCTGGAGTCGCTGGCCGCGGCCGAGTCCATACAGCCGCGCACGGGTGGGTCCGCCTCGGAGGTACTGCGCCGCGCTGCCGCGCGCTGAGCCGACGGCCGATCTCGGTCGTCGGCACGGGTCCGCCCGCGAACCGCCCCCGCGCGCCGACGCGACGGGCAACACACGCGCACGGCTGCTTCGGCGATACGCGTCAATCCGACGCACGTACACGACCGCCACAGAGACACAGCACCGGCACCGGTGCTGGCACCGGTACGACCGGACGCGACAGCCGCACAGCCGCGCGCGACGCCGAACCCCGAGCCGTAACCGACACGCGCATGACCGCGCCACGAACAGAGCCGCTCAGGACGCGTGCACGCTCACGCTCGGACCGCACCACGACGACGGCCACGCCGGCACGTCCCCCCGTACCGGCACACGTCGGACCGCCCTCTGTGCATGCTCCGAGCAGATGCCACCGCGGTGGCATCCGAGTCGTGAGAACCCCCGGAAGAGCGGGGTTGTCAGACCGCCGCGCCCAGCACCGAGTTGATCTGCTGCGGGTCTCCGCAGACGATCAGCAGGGTGCCGGCTCGGCCAAGGGCCAGCGGAAGCGCGGTGGCAGCGGTGGCGTCGGGCCCGCCATTGACGGCGACAACGACCACGGGCCGGGACGCGGCACGACCGACAGCGGAGGCGTCGGCGTAGAACACGTCGTCTCCCGCGTCGTGCTGGGCCCAGTACGCGGCCTCGCCGAAGGAGAGCTCGTGCGCGGCCCACGGGTGGGGTTCGCCGGTGGTGATCACCAGCACCTCACCGGGGGCCCTGCCCGAGTCAAGGAGCAGGTCGACCGCTTCCTCGGCGGCGTCCAGCGCGCCCTCGGCCGAGGCCGGGATCAGCTGGATCGTGGGAGTCGAGGCTGCGGTTGGGGCCGCCGGAGCGGCAGGCCCCGGCTTGGCCACGGCCGTGTCGCGCGGCGTGCGTTGCACAGGCGGCATCGGCCGGACAGGACCCGGACGGCCTGGACGCGGAGGTGCCGCGGGGCGGGGGCCGGGTACGGGGCGGGGGGTCTGCGCGGTCCGGCCGGTGGCCGGGCTGACGCGGGGACCCTGGGCACTCTCGTGAATCTGAGGCTCCTCGGGAATGAGAGGCATGAGCTGATTTTTATCAAACGCCGGTGCGACTCGCGCAAGCGGGTGGCACATGAGTGCGAACAGAATCGTCAGAAGTCGAAGCCGAGTTGCCCTTCGATCTCCGGAACGTTTCCGTCCGCCCAACTGCGGACCTTCTTGAGGTGCCGCCACTGGGGCAGCGCATCAAGATACGCCCACGACAGCCGGTGGTACGGGGTGGGGCCCCGCATCTCCAGTGCGGCCCTGTGAACCGGTGACGGATACCCGGCGTTGGCCGCAAAACCGAAGTCTGCATGGTCGACACCCAGTTCGGCCATCATTTTGTCGCGCTGGACCTTCGCGATCACCGAGGCCGCCGCCACGGAGACGCAGGACTGGTCGCCCTTGATCACCGTGCGGACCTTCCAGGGCACGCCCAGGTAGTCGTGTTTCCCGTCGAGAATGACCGCGTCGGGACGCACCGGCAGCGCTTCGAGGGCGCGGCAGGCGGCCAGCCGCTGTGCGGCCGTCATCCCCAGCTGGTCGATCTCCTCCGGAGAAGCATGCCCCAGGGCGTACGACGTCACCCACTGCGCCAGTATCTCGGCGAGTGCCGTGCGCCTCTTGACGGTGAGGAGCTTGGAGTCGGTGAGGCCTTCGGGCGGGCGACGCAGGCCCGTGACCGCCGCGCAGACGGTGACCGGGCCGGCCCAGGCGCCTCGCCCCACCTCGTCGACCCCGGCGATGACCTTGGCTCCGGTCGTGGCGCGCAGGGAGCGCTCGACGCTGTGGGTTGGTGGTTCGTACGGCATGACAGGCTCAGCCTACGCCGCCCGGAACCGCTCACGACACCCGGTTCCCCCGAGCGCCCCGCACACCTCCGGCCAGGTCGGCGCGAGGCCCGTACGGGGCAGGCCCGAAGCTCGCCCCGCGCCTCCACGAGGTCCACCCGGCGCCAATCGAAGGCCCGCCGGGAGTGACCGCGGAACCCCGCTCAGACGCCTTCCGGTCGCAGCAGCGGGACCATGAGCTGGTCGATCATCTCCTCGATGTCCCGCTCGTTCCATTCGCTCGCGCACACCTTGGAGCGGTACATCATCATCGCCGGAATGGCGTCGAGGACATAGGAGTTCGCTGCGTCCGGCCGTACCTCTCCCCGCCGTATCCCACGGTCGACGACCTCTCCGAGCAGGCGGATCGTCGGCTCCACGACCCCCGACAGGATCACTTCCTGGAAACGCTGGGCCTGGGACGAGTCGCATTCGTGAATCACCGAGCGCAGCGCGAATCCCGGGCGCGAGAACATCGCCTCGCGCGCCCGCCGGCACAGTTCCAGCAGGTCGTCCCGCACACTTCCCAGGTCCGGTACGTCCATGAGCGACGGCAGTCCGGCCTGGAGCGCGTCCGCGACGAGGTCCTCCTTGGACGGCCAGCGACGGTAGACCGCGGCCTTCCCCGTCTGGGCGCCGGCCGCGACGCCCTCCATCGTGAGGCCGTTCCAGCCGACCGTGCTGAGCTGCTCCAGCGCGGCATCGAGGATCGCGCGTTCGAGTACGGCGCCGCGTCTGCGCGGGACGGCCGCCTGAGCGGGGGCAGCCGTCCAACTCGAAGTAACCATGAGCCTGTCTCCATGTGAGCGGGCGAGGGGCGCGGACGTTCGCACACATGCACGTACGCGCCGTACGGACCGAGGTCCGTGAGCGGTCAAGTGACATCAATCGGCAGCGACTTCAGTGAACGCTTGCGTTCACTGTCGGGGACTCACTACCTTTTGACGCGACAGTGAACGCGAGCGTTCACTAACGCACTCGTGGGGGACTCAATAGTGACAACCTCTCCGTTGATCAAAGATCAGAAGCCGGGAGCGGCCCGCCGGGAGGGGCATCCCGGCATCGCGCTCACCGTCATCGCGGCCTGCCAACTCATGGTGGTACTCGACGCGACGATTGTGAACATCGCGCTCCCGCACATTCAAGGCGCGCTCAAGTTCTCCACCACGGATCTCACCTGGGTGGTCAGCGCCTACACGCTCACCTTCGGCGGTCTGCTGCTGCTCGGCGGCCGGGCCGGCGACATCCTCGGCCGGCGCCGGGTCTTCATGTCCGGCATCCTGCTCTTCACGGCCGCCTCGCTGCTCGGCGGACTCGCCCAGGAGCCCTGGCAACTGCTGGCGGCACGCGCCCTCCAAGGAGTGGGCGGCGCGATCGCCTCCCCCACCTCGCTGGCGTTGATCACAACGACGTTCCCCGAAGGGCCCGAGCGCAACAGGGCGTTCGGGGTCTTCGCCGCGGTCTCGGCCGGCGGCGGCGCGATCGGTCTGCTCGCCGGCGGCATGCTCACCGAGTGGCTCGACTGGCGCTGGGTGCTCTTCGTCAACGTACCCATCGGTGTACTGATCGCCGTGGTCACACCGCTCTACATCAACGAGTCCGAGCGGCATCCCGGGCGCTTCGACATCGCGGGCGCGCTGACCTCGACACTCGGTATGGCCTCGCTCGTCTACGGCTTCATCCGGGCCGCGGAGGAGGGCTGGCGGGACAGTCTCACCATCGCGTCCTTCGGCACGGCGGTCGTCCTTCTGGTGGCCTTCGCGCTGGTCGAGTCCAGGGCCAAGGAACCGATCACACCGCTGCGGATGTTCGCCGACCGCAACCGCTCGGGTACGTACGTGATCATGCTGAGCCTGGCCGCGGCGATGTTCGGCATGTTCTTCTTCATCGTTCTCTTCGTGCAGAACGTGCTGCAGTACACGCCCATCGAGGCCGGCCTGGCCTTCCTGCCCATCACGGTCGCGATCGGCACCGGCGCGGGTCTGTCGCAGCGGTTCCTGCCGGTGCTCGGCCCGAAACCGTTCATGGTCGTCGGCTCGACCCTCGTGGTGATCGGCCTCGGCTGGCTGACATTCATCGATCCCGAAAGCTCGTACGTCAGCGGTGTGCTCGGCCCGATGCTCCTGTTCGGCTTCGGCATGGGGCTGAACTTCGTGACGCTGACCCTGACCGCTGTCTCCGGAGTGGCCGCCCACGAAGCGGGCGCCGCGTCCGGACTGCTCAACGCCACGCAGCAGGTGGGCGGTTCGCTCGGCCTCTCCATCCTCACCACGGTCTTCGGTACGGCGAGCCGGGAGGAGGCGGAGAAGCAGGTCGCGGACTTCATGGCCAACGCCTCGGCGGAGCAGAAGGCGGAGTTCGCCACAACGCACCAACTGCCCGCTCCCTGGAGTCACGAGGTGCTCGCCCAGGGCATCTCCACGGCCTTCCTTCCGGCCGTCGCCATGGCCGTGCTGGCTCTTGCCGTCGCCACACTGGTGATCCGGGTCCGCAAGAGCGACCTGGAGGCGCTGTCGGGCACGGCGGGGGTCGGGGCGGGCTGACCGACCACCGTCACGGACACGATGAGCAGGCCGGCCCACCGTACGGAAAACGGCGGACCGGCCTGCTTGGTTCCCACGCGATCGATGCGGCGGCACACAACACGGCACGTCCGAAGCGGCGTGTACGCGTACTCGGTGGGCGCGCCCGGCGACTTCAGCGATACGCGGGCGGTACGCGCCCTCCGCCCCCGCCTCAGCGGTACGTCAGGTCCTGTTCCAGGCGGCTGCACTCGCGCCAGTCGGCCTGAGGGGACGGCTTTCGCTCGTCGAGGATGTTCCGGGCTCGTGCCTCGCCCCAACTCGTGGCGTACCAGGGGGCGGCGTTCTCCCCCAGGTCCTCGTCGATGGTTTTCAGGGCACAGGACCGCAGCGGCTCATCAAGTTTGTCCAGAGCCGGCACGGCATCGGCGGACAACCCGCGCGCGTAGTCGAGGTCGAACGTGCCCGTGCGCTCGTACCGCTGGACATTGCGTTCGGCGATCAGGCCGTCGGGCGACACGAGCCCGAAGACGAGCACCGTCGCGGCGGCGCTGGCCAGTAGCACGCGCGGCAGCCAGCGGGCCCCGAGGACACCGGCGGCCATGATGAGCACGATGACCAGGCCGAGCCAGAGTTCGACGGTCACCACGGAGATCCGCAGCCGGGTCAGCCCGTACGCCTCCACGTACATGTCCATACGCCGTACCGCCGAAGCGACGACCACGAGGGCGAGGGCGCAGAGGGTGCCGAGGACGGCGCGTACCAGCGTCCGGTCGCGCGAGTCGTCCCGGGGCGCCCAGCGCAGGGCGAGGACGATGACGAGCAGGGTGAGGAGCGTGACCAGGAGCAACTGCCAGAAGCCCTGACGCGCGTACTCGGAGTATGTCTGGCCGGTCTTGTCCAGGACGGCGTCGTACCCACCGAGCAGGACGACCAGCTGGACGGCGTTGAAGACAGCGAAGAGCGCGACGAGCACGACCAGGGGCAGGGCCCACTCGACGCGGCCACGGGCGCGGCCCGGGGGCACCACGACGCGGTCCCACGGAACGGGCGCCGCGGCCGTGTGCGCCGCCGCCAGAGCGCCGACCACGCCGATCACGAACAGGACGGCGTGCCAGGGGCCGCCGGAGACCGACGCGTCGGGCACGAGGTCCGCCAGGAGATCGGCGAAAGCCGCGTCCGCGCCGGCGAAGAGGGCACCGAAGACCACCAGCAGGACGGCGGCCACCACGATCGCGCGCAGTACCGGGCCCACGTTGCCGCGTGCCCCGCCGGTCCGCTCGCGCAGCCCGCGCCAGCCCCAGCCGGCACCGGTGACCAGCGAGGTGTGGAGGCCGATCGGGCCGAACAGCATCCCTGTCCAGGTACGACCGCCGTGCAGGGCCAGCGAGCCCACCGCCAGAGCGGCGACGATGGCGAGGAACGACGGCCAGCCGGCGTCACGCAGCGCCGGAACGATCAACAGGGCGAGTCCGCCGCCGCCCCACACCAGCTTCCAGGGACGTGGCCGTCGGCCCGCCCTCCCTGCCGCGAAGTACACGCCGAGCGTGATCGGTATCGCCACCAGCAGGAGATTGAGCGCCAGGCCCTCTCCGAGCAGAAGCATGGAGAGCAGACCGGTGGCCAGAGCGGCCCAGAGAGTCGCGGTACGCACGGGCGCGGGGGTGTCCGCCTGGACGTCCGCGAACCAGGACTCGACGGCGGGACCGTCCCAGGCTTCGCCCTCGTCCGGGTCCGCCGCGGCGGAGTCCTTCCGGCCCGGACCCGCCCCCGGGTCCGAACCTGCTGCCTCTGCTCCGCCTTCTGCGTCTGTCGTGCCCGTCGTTTCCTTCGACCGGGCAGACTCCACCGGCTCCTCGGTCTCCGACCCTCTCGGCTCGGCCTCGGACGGTTTGTCGGACACGGGACCCCCTCCCCCACCGGTCCGGGCAGCACGCAGCGCTCGGCTGCGGTGGAAGCTCAGGAACCGGTTTTTCGTCGGCGTCGACTCTTGATGATCAACGATCGGCGTGGCGGAAAGGGTAACCGCGGGGCTCTCGGGACAGCGGGCCACGGCTTCTCTGTGGCAGGGCTGTGACAGGGGTCGACACGTGGGGCGGGCGAAAAGAGGGCACGCGCGCGTGGCTCACGACCTGAGCCGTTCTCGTGCTCTGCCGAACGGCCTCCGACCATCCAGCGTCTAGAGCGCAGCTGCCGGTGACAGCCAGTCCGGCAGCGCCTCGGTCCGCTCCAGCCACTCCGCGGGAGGTGCCCCGGCCGACCCGGCGGCCACAACGCCTCCGACGATGGCGCAGGTGGTGTCCATGTCGCCGCCGACCTGGGCGGTGGCCCAGATGCCCTCTTCGTAGTCGCCGAGGGCCCGCGCCGCCGACCAGAGTGCGAACGGCACCGTGTCGTGCGCGGTCGTACGTCGGCCGCAGCCGAGGACAGCCGCCACCGTGGTCGTGTCCCCGTAGTCGAGCATGTCCCGGGCGCGCCGCAGACCCGCGCCCACGGCGCTGCGCGGCACGAGACCGATGACGCCGTCGAGCAGCGCGGCGGGCTTGGGTGGGCCGCCCGGTGCCGCGGCCAGCGCGGCGGCGGCCGCCACGGCCATGGCTCCGACGACCGCTTCACGGTGCTGATGCGTGGGGTACGCCGAGATCTCGGCCTGGTGGGTGGCCTGCTCCGGATCGTCCGCGTACCAGGCGCCCAGCGGAGCGATCCGCATCGCCGCGCCGTTGCCCCACGAGCCCTGCCCCTTGAAGAGGGCCGAGGACAGTTCGCGCCAGTCACCGCCCTCCTTGATCTGCCGCAGCAGCCGGTCCACCGCGGGTCCGTAGTCCCGGTCGGCGTCGTGGCGCTCGGCGAAGGAGCGGGCCAGTTCGTCCTGGTCGACACGGTGACGGGCGGCCAGAGTGGCCACTACGGAGGCGGCCATTTCGGTGTCGTCGGTCCATTTCCAGGGGCCGGGCGGCAGCGCGCGGTCCTGGAGCAGCGGATAGTTCGCGGGCACGAAGAACTGCGAGCCCAGCGCGTCCCCGACCGCCAGACCGCGCAGGCTGGCCAGGGCGCGGTCGAGGCGCCCGGCGGGAGAGGAGTCAGCGGTCATCGCCCTGCCACTCTAGTTCGTTTCTCACGGATTACGCACAAAAGGTGACAGGTTGGTACGAAAGATAGCCACCACTAAACAACGGGCGACGGACGCAGGATCCGACACCACCCAGGTGCCCCCACGAGCCCATCACCCAGTAGCCCCGTACGACTCCGGATCCCGCCAGCGTTCGAATGGACGGTCGATCGCGTAGCGGCCGTCCTCCCCCAGGACCAGCATCCGCATCTCCGCGTTCCCGGGGTTCGACAGCGACTCGAACTCGGCGACCGTCCAGTGGAACCAGCGCATGCAGAACAGCCGCATGGCCAGACCGTGGGTCACCAGGAGCACGTTGGGCGGGTGGTCGGGCGCCTCGAAGCTCCGGAAGAGGCTCTCCAGGAAGTTGCCGACCCGGTCGTACACATCGGCGCCGGACTCGCCCTGTGCGAAGCGGTAGAAGAAGTGCCCGTACGCGTCGCGATAGGCCTTCTGGAGACGTACGTCGTCCCGGTCCTGCCAGTTGCCCCAGTCCTGCTCGCGCAGCCGGGGCTCCTCGCGGACGCGGACCTGGCCGGGGTCGAGATGGAAGGACCTGAAGGTCTCGTGCGTGCGGCGGTACGGGGAGACGTAAACGCTTACCTGCTCGCGGCCGAAGACCTCTCTGAGCCGCTTGCCCGTCTCCTCCGCCTGTCGCCACCCCTTCTCGGTGAGTGCCAGAGCGTGGTCGGGTTCACGCTCGTAGACGGAGTCATCGGCATTGCCCACCGACTCGCCGTGCCGGACAAGAACGATGCGCCGTGGACGTGCCATACCGGAACCCTAGATCGGGTCACCCCGGATCGAGCACTCGTACGGGCTTCATACGTCACAGGTCACACAAATCGTGGCCTCATGAGACGCCCTCGGGCGCCCTCGGACGTCGTCAGAGCGCCGTCTGATCACTGTCAGGACGCCGCCAAGACGCCATCAGACGGTCCAGGTCGGTTCCAGCTGGACTATGTCCCCCGTGAGCGCCACGACGTCCGCCTCTATCTGGGCCCGCAGGGCGAGCCGCTCCACCCGCTCGGCGCGGTACTTGCCGTGCTCGGCGGCCGACTTCCACATCGACAGGACCAGGAACTCGGGGCCGGGCGCCTCTCCGAACAGGCCCCGCACCATGCCGGGCGAGCCGGCCATCGCCGGGTTCCAGACCTTCTCCTGCATCAGCGCGAAGTGCTCGGCACGCTCTTCGTGCACACGGCAGTGCGCCACCCGCACGAGATCGGCCTCCGTGAAGCGCGGCTCGAAGCCGGTCTTCACGTCGAAGCGATGGTCGAAGAGCGTGGCGTACTGGTCCTTGAAGGTGCCCGACTGGGACGCGGCCAGCCGGTCATGGGAGCGCGCCATGAAGGAGTCGTAGAAGGCACGGCTCTCCCAGAAGGCGAAGATGTGGGCGACTCCGGGCCTTCCCCGGCTCCAGCCCCCGCCCTGCCCCCGGAATCCCGGCTCCCCCAGAAGTCCCGCCCATTTTCGCTGTCCCCGTTCGAAACCGCGGCGGTCCACCACGGTGCAGCGAATCCACTTGACCAGCACGGCGCCATCGTAAGGCCCAGGAACGTGGCGTCGGTCACGGTCGGGCGCACTGCATCCGCGCGAGCGCCCCCGTGTGCGTGGCACGATAAGCAACACGCCTCACCTGCCCGGCAGTTGAGGCGGCCGACGCAGGGGCACCAGGAGGGATGTGCGGTGAACGGCCTCAACAAGGGCATCAGCAAGGTCGAGGTCTCGGTGAAGTGGGACCCCAGTCCCACCGGCGAACCGGCCATCGATCTCGACATCGTCGCCGCCACCTATCTCGCGACCGACACTCAGGAAAACCCCGACTACGTAGTGCACTTCGGCAGCCGTTCCCCGGACGGCACCATCTACCTCAACCGGGACAGCAAGGACGGCAAGGGCTTCGGCTGGGACGAGGTGATGACCCTGGAGCTCAGCCGTCTCAACAAGCGCTACGCGCGCGTGATGGTCGGCGTCGCCATACAGCAGCGCACCGGGCGGCGCACGTTCGTCGGCGTCACCAATCCGGCCCTGCGGATCCGCGAGGGCTACACCGTCCTGTCCGAGAACGACTTCGGCGGCGTCCTCGGGGCCACGGCCACCACGGTCGCCGAGTTCGTACGTGACGACTCCGGAGAGTGGACCTTCCGTCCCGCCGTCCGGGGCTTCGACGCGGACCCGGCGACCTTCGCGAGGATCATGGGCAACGCCGACGCGTCCTGAGGCCACGCGGCTCTCTCACAGGCGCACGCTCACGCTCACGCACTGAAAGTACGCGGACGCGCCGAAGGGGCGGTACAGCTTGTGGCTGTACCGCCCCTTCGGCGTGTGGGTCCGCCAAAGATCAGCTGCAACCGCTGGTCGAACCGCAGCCCTCGCAGATGTAGCAGGAACCGGCCCGCTGCATCTTGGTACCGCAGGAGAAGCACAGGGGGGCGTCCGCCTGGATGCCCAGCTGCATCTCCACCAGTTCGGCACTGGTGTGGGCCTGCAGCGGAGCGGGCTTGACCGCTTCGACCTCGGCCTTCGGCGTGACGACGGCCTTCAGCTCCTGCGCGCGGGGCGCGGACTGGGCCAGCCCCTCGACGTCGACCTCTTCCTCGCCGGCCTCGTACGAGCCCGTCTCCAGGTGTCGCTGCCGCTCGTCGGCCGAGTGGATGCCGAGGGCGGAACGCGTCTCGAAGGGCAGGAAGTCGAGCGCCAGGCGGCGGAAGATGTAGTCGACGATCGACTGCGCCATCCGCACGTCCGGGTCGTCCGTCATACCGGCCGGCTCGAAGCGCATGTTGGTGAACTTGGAGACGTACGTCTCCAGGGGGACGCCGTACTGCAGGCCTACGGAGACGGCGATCGAGAAGGCGTCCATCATGCCCGCGAGGGTGGAGCCCTGCTTCGACATCTTCAGGAAGACCTCGCCGAGACCGTCGTCCGGGTAGGAGTTGGCGGTCATGTAGCCCTCGGCGCCGCCGACCGTGAAGGACGTGGTGATGCCGGGACGGCCCTTCGGGAGGCGCTTGCGGACCGGGCGGTACTCGACGACCTTCTCGACCGCGGTACGGATGGTGTCCTCGGCCTTGGCCGTGACCGCGACCTTCTCCTTCTCCTTGGTCTTCGCGGAGAGGGGCTGGCCGACCTTGCAGTTGTCGCGGTAGATCGCGAGCGCCTTGACGCCCATCTTCCACGCCTCGAAGTAGACCTCTTCGACGTCCTCGACGGTCGCCGTCTCCGGCAGGTTGACCGTCTTGGAGAGCGCGCCGGAGATCCACGGCTGGATCGCGGCCATCATGCGGACGTGGCCCATCGCGGAGATGGAACGCTCGCCCATGGCGCAGTCGAAGACCTCGTAGTGCTCGGTCTTGAGGCCCGGGGCGTCGATCACATTGCCGTGGTCGGCGATGTGGGCGACGATCGCCTCGATCTGCTCCTCCTGGTAACCCAGGCGGCGCAGGGCCTGCGGGACGGTGCCGTTGACGATCTGCATCGAGCCGCCGCCGACCAGCTTCTTGAACTTGACCAGCGCGAGGTCGGGCTCAAGGCCGGTGGTGTCGCAGGACATCGCGAGACCGATGGTGCCGGTCGGGGCGATGACCGAGGCCTGCGCGTTGCGGAAGCCGTTCTTCTCGCCGAGACGCAGCACGTCCTGCCAGGACTCCGTGGCGGCGGCCCAGATCGGCGTGTCCAGGTCGTCCACGCGGGGGGCCACGGCGTTGGCGTCGGAGTGCTGCTTCATGACGCGCTGGTGCGGCTGAGCGTTGCGGGCGTAGCCGTCGTACGGGCCGACGACCGCGGCGAGCTCCGCGGACCGCTTGTACGAGGTGCCGGTCATCAGCGAGGTGATGGCGCCGGCGAGGGAGCGGCCGCCGTCGGAGTCGTACGCGTGACCGGTGGCCATCAGCAGGGCGCCGAGGTTGGCGTAGCCGATGCCCAGCTGGCGGAAGGCGCGGGTGTTGTCGCCGATCTTCTGCGTCGGGAAGTCCGCGAAGCAGATCGAGATGTCCATCGCCGTGATGACGAGCTCGACGACCTGCGAGAAGCGCTCGACGTCGAAGGACTGGCGGCCCTTGCTGTCGTCCTTCAGGAACTTCATCAGGTTCAGCGAGGCGAGGTTGCAGGACGTGTTGTCCAGGTGCATGTACTCGCTGCACGGGTTCGAGCCGTTGATACGGCCGGACTCCGGGCACGTGTGCCAGCGGTTGATCGTGTCGTCGTACTGGATGCCCGGGTCGGCGCAGGCCCAGGCCGCCTCCGCCATCTTGCGGAAGAGGTCCTTGGCGTCGACCTCCTCGATGACCTCGCCGGTCATGCGGGACGTCAGCCCGAACTTCTCGCCGTTCTCGACGGCCTTCATGAACGTGTCGTTCACGCGGACCGAGTTGTTGGCGTTCTGGTACTGGACGGACGTGATGTCGTCGCCGCCCAGGTCCATGTCGAAGCCCGCGTCGCGCAGGGCGCGGATCTTCTCCTCTTCCTTGACCTTGGTCTGGATGAAGTCCTCGATGTCGGGGTGGTCGACGTCGAGGATGACCATCTTGGCGGCGCGGCGCGTGGCGCCACCCGACTTGATCGTTCCTGCGGAGGCGTCGGCACCACGCATGAAGGAGACGGGACCCGAGGCGTTGCCGCCCGAGGAGAGCAGCTCCTTGGAGGAGCGGATCCGGGAGAGGTTCAGGCCGGCGCCGGAGCCGCCCTTGAAGATCATGCCCTCTTCCTTGTACCAGTCGAGGATCGACTCCATGGAGTCGTCGACGGCCAGGATGAAGCAGGCGGAGACCTGCTGCGGCTGCGGCGTGCCGACGTTGAACCACACCGGCGAGTTGAAGCTGAAGATCTGGTGCAGGAGGGCGTACGCCAGCTCGTGCTCGAAGATCTCGGCGTCGGCGGGCGACGCGAAGTACTTGTGGTCCTCGCCGGCCTTCCGATACGTCTTCACGATGCGGTCGATGAGCTGCTTGAGGCTCACCTCGCGCTGCGGAGTGCCCACGGCACCCCGGAAGTACTTGCTGGTGACGATGTTGACCGCGTTCAACGACCAGAAGTCGGGGAACTCGACGCCACGCTGCTCGAAATTGACCGAGCCGTCGCGCCAATTGGTCATGACGACGTCACGGCGCTCCCAGGACACCTCGTCGTACGGGTGCACGCCCGGGGTGGTGTGGATGCGCTCGATACGCAGTCCCTTGGTGGCCTTGGTGCCCTTCGCGCGGGAACCTCGTGCCGGACCGCTCGCCGTCTCTGTCATGCCGCCTCCCTGTATCAGGCTAAAACGCCCTGAAGTGCCTCGTTCTTCCCGGGGCACGGTGTGTGTTCTGGCATTGCTAGCGCCGCCTACGCGTCCGCTGGCAACAGGTATGTGGTCGCCGCCGATCGGCAGGGCCGGTGCCGGCCCTTCTCGTCAGTCGGCGTGTGCGGGTACGGGGACTTCGACAGCCTCTCCGGACCCGCGGTCGCTCCCTTGGCACCCCTCGCACACGTCTTCGTCGGCCGTGGCGGGGCCCTGTGTCTCTTCCCTGAGTTCCGTGATGGCGGCCTCGAAGTCCTCCAGCGAGTCGAACGCCCGGTACACGGACGCGAACCGCAGGTAAGCGACGAGGTCGAGCTCCTGCAAGGGGCCGAGTATGGCCAGTCCCACGTCGTGGGTGGTCAGTTCGGCACTCCCGGTGGCCCGCACCGCCTCCTCGACCCGCTGGCCGAGCTGAGCGAGTGCGTCCTCCGTGACGGGCCGACCCTGGCACGCCTTGCGCACACCGTTGATGACCTTCGTGCGGCTGAACGGCTCGGTGACACCGGACCGCTTCACCACCATGAGGGAGCACGTCTCCACGGTCGTGAACCGACGGGAGCAGTCGGGACACTGACGGCGCCTGCGGATCGACGTGCCGTCGTCCGTCGTACGGCTGTCGACCACACGGCTGTCGGGGTGCCTGCAGAAGGGGCAGTGCATCGAATCCAACCCTCCTCGCACAGCACGACTCGATAGCCTCGGCAGGCCCTTGAGCCCCTCGAAGCAGCCCCAAGCATAGGCGATGACCTAGGACCTGGAAGACCGGGGGACCACAACTTCTGGGCCGCTGTGGAACTCGGACCACTATATGTAGGGCCTGACCCGAATTTCACGCTCTACGCGCGTGTCGCACCCGTATTGGCATGTGCCGCGCGTCCATTCCGGCGGGGAGCGTACGGGGATACGGTGTGCGGCAGCGGTACGGGGGCCGGTTCCCGATCCACGGAACGCCTGATGGCAGACTGACCTTCGCCCCGCTCCGACCCACAAGGCCACGGCATCGGCGGCGAAGAGTACGAGAAAAAGCGGCACCGAGCACCTTCGTCCGGCCCGTGCGGCGGTAGCCATACACCCAGACGCGTGATCACGTAAGGCCATTCGCGTTTTTTCACTCGAACGTGTGTTTGGCGCAACCTTTCGAAAGCAACTACCGTTGTCCAGCAGGGAGACGAACGAGAGGGGCCGACGTGACCACCACCGCAGACAGTGCCACCATCACTGCCCAGGACCGCTCCCAGGGCCGATTTGAGCCGGTGCAAGCCATGAATGAAACCGCGAACCAGGAGGGGCCCAAGCCCGCCCGCTCCCTGCCGGGCCGACCTCCAGGCATCCGGGCGGACAGCTCCGGACTCACCGACCGGCAACGCCGCGTCATCGAGGTCATCAGGGACTCCGTCCAGCGGCGGGGATACCCACCGTCCATGAGGGAGATCGGGCAGGCCGTCGGCCTCTCCAGCACCTCCTCCGTGGCCCATCAGCTGATGGCACTGGAGCGCAAGGGCTTCTTGCGCCGCGATCCGCACCGCCCCAGGGCCTACGAGGTCCGCGGATCCGACCAGTCCACCGCACAGCCCACCGACACGGCCGGTAAGCCGGCGGCGTCGTACGTGCCGCTCGTCGGACGGATCGCCGCCGGTGGTCCGATCCTCGCCGAGGAGTCGGTCGAGGACGTCTTCCCGCTGCCTCGGCAGCTGGTCGGCGACGGTGAGCTGTTCGTGCTGAAGGTCGTCGGCGACTCGATGATCGAAGCCGCGATCTGCGACGGCGACTGGGTGACCGTCCGGCGCCAGCCGGTCGCGGAGAACGGCGACATCGTGGCGGCCATGCTGGACGGTGAGGCGACGGTCAAGCGCTTCAAGCGCGAGGACGGCCACGTGTGGCTGCTGCCGCACAACTCCGCCTACCAGCCCATCCCGGGTGACGAGGCGACCATCCTCGGGAAGGTCGTGGCGGTGCTCCGGCGGATCTGAGGATCCACCCCTGACCGGGCCCCGGGACCTCTGCGCCGGTTCCGGGGCCCTGCGTTGTCTCCCGCGGAGGCCCATGGGTTTCCCGCGGAGGGCTGCGCCGGACCGCTGTACACGCCGCAGGGGCTGCTCCACCGGCTATCACCGGAGGGAGCAGCCCCTGAGTCCGTTCAGGCCTCCTCGGCCGCCACAGCCTCCTGGGCGGTCTCGGCCTCCCGGACCGTCTCGATCTCCCGGACCGCTTCGATCTCCCGGGCCGCCTCGGCCTTCCGCGCCTTCTCGTCGATGGCTGCCAGCGACCGCCGTGCCTGGTTGCGGTCCGTCGTGTACCAGAAGTCGGGCAGCGACGCCTTGAGGTAGTTGCCGTAGCGCGCTGTGGCGAGCCGCTGGTCCAGCACGGCGACCACACCCCGGTCCTCCGTCGCCCGTACGAGGCGGCCGGCGCCCTGGGCCATGAGCAGGGCCGCGTGCGTGGCCGCGACGGCCATGAAGCCGTTGCCCCCGGCGTCCTCTACCGCCTTCTGGCGGGCACTCATCAGCGGGTCGTCGGGGCGCGGGAAGGGGATCTTGTCCATGACGACCAACTGGCAGCTGGCGCCCGGCACGTCCACGCCCTGCCAGAGCGACAGCGTGCCGAACAGACAGGTCTTCGGGTCCGCGGCGAAGTTCTTGATCAGCTCGCCGAGCGTCTCCTCGCCCTGGAGCAGGATGGGGAACTCCGGGATGCGGGAGCGCAGTTCCTCCGCGGCGAGCTGGGCGGCCCGCATCGAGGAGAACAGGCCGAGCGTACGACCACCGGCCGCCTGGATCAGCTCGGTGAGTTCGTCGAGCATGTCTCCGCGGTCGCTGTCCCGGGCGGGTCTGGCCAGGTGCTTCGCGACGTACAGGATGCCCTGTTTGCCGTAGTCGAAGGGGGAGCCGACGTCGAGACCCTTCCAGAGCGGGATGTCCTCCCCCTGGACGCCTTCCGGGGACAGGCCGAGGGAGGCGCCCACGCCGTTGAAATCCCCGCCGAGCTTCAGCGTGGCCGAGGCCAGGACGACGGAGCGGTCCGTGAAGAGCTTCTCGCGCAGCAGGCCCGCCACCGACATCGGCGCGACCCTCAGGGACGCCCCGAAGCGGTCGTGCCGCTCATACCAGACGACGTCCCACTCGGAGCCGTTCGTGATGCGCTCCGCCACGTCGTGGACGCTCTCCACGGAGGCGAGGGCCTGCTTGCGGACCGCGTCCTCGTCGGTGACGGACTTGTCGCGGGTCGCCCCGATCCCCGAGATCACCGTACGGGCGGCGTCACGCAGGGCCATCAGCGCGTACCCCAGGTCCTCCGGGACCTCTTCAAGGCGGCCGGGCAGGGCCAGCTCCATCAGCCGCTCGAAGCCCTCGGCGGCCGTCTGGAGCTGATCGGCGGCCTTTTCGTTGACGAGCTTCGCCGCCCGGCGCACGGCGCGGTTGACCTGGCCGGGGGTCAGCTCGCCGGTCGCGACTCCGGTCACCCGTGAGATCAGTTCGTGGGCCTCGTCGACGATCAGCACCTCGTGCTGCGGGAGGACGGGGGCGCCTTCGATGGCGTCGATCGCGAGCAGCGCGTGGTTGGTGACGACGACATCGGCGAGCTTGGCGCGCTCACGGGCCGCCTCGGCGAAACACTCCGCTCCGTAGGCGCACTTCGAGGCGCCGAGGCACTCCCTGGAGGAGACGGAGATCTGCGACCATGCCCGGTCCGAGACGCCGGGGGTGAGGTTGTCGCGGTCCCCCGTCTCGGTCTCGTCCGACCACTCCCGCAGCCGCAGCAGGTCCTGACCCAGCTTGCTGGTGGGCGCGGCCGCCTCGAACTGGTCGAAAAGGCCCTCCTCCTCGTCCTGCGGCGCTCCTTCGTGGAGACGGTGCAGACACAGGTAGTTCGACCGGCCCTTGAGCATCGCGAACTCGGGTCGGCGGCGCAGCAGCGGATGCAGGGCGTCCACCGTGCGCGGCAGATCCCGCTCGACGAGCTGCCGCTGGAGCGCCAGGGTGGCGGTCGCCACGACGACCCGCTCCCCGTGCGCCAGCGCGGGAACCAGGTAGCCGAGCGACTTACCGGTGCCGGTGCCCGCCTGGACCAGCAGATGGGAACCGTCGTCGATGGCCTGCGCGACGGATTCGGCCATGGTCACCTGGCCAGGGCGCTCCGTACCGCCGACGGCTGTGACGGCGGCGTGCAGGAGTTCGGGGAGTGAGGGCTCTGTCATAGCCCGACCACCCTACGGGTCGGCACCGACAACCGGGTGATCGCGGCGGTGGAAGGGGATGTGATCAGGACGCGTACAGGGGCGTCGGTGCTGTGGGTGATCACGACTGGTGGAGAGGGTTCGGGACGGTGCCGTGCACGGCGGCGTGCGGGCGCTGCGGCCGGTCCCGGTAGCCGTCGAGGTGCAGCCGGTTGCGGTTGAGGCAGAGCCGCTCGATACGGGGAGTGAGCAGGTCGAACGTCTCGTAGCGTTCCTTGAGCTCCGGGAAGAGCCTGTGGTGGCGAAGGATCTCCGCCCGGACGAGTGACCAGAACTCGTCCTCGCGGACGCCCAGTTGCTCCTGGCACAGCGGGGCCAGATAGCGGAAGACGCCGACGAAGAGCCCGGAGTGGATGAACTGGGTGAGGAAGGCGGCCGGCTCCGTGAGCAGCACGGCCCGTACGTCGTCGGGCATGGAGGCGTGCTCGGGAAGCCGCTCGGCGCTCACGTTCACGTCGTCCACGAAGTCCTTCACCGCGAGCCGCACCGGTACGTCGTGGTCGTCGAAGACAACGATCGCGTTCTCGCCGTGTGGGCTGAACACAGTGCCGTAGCGGTAGAGGAAGTGCAGCAGGGGCGGCAGCAGCGCGGCGAAGAGGCGGCGCAGCCAGCTGCGCGGATCGAGGCCCGAGCGGTCGACCAGCTCCGCAGCAAAGGCCCGGCCGTCGGGGTCGGTGTGCAGGAGAGCGGCGAGCGTACGGGCGCGTTCGCCGGGCGCGAGATGCCGGGAGAGCGGCTCGCGCCAGATCGCGCCGAGCAGTTCTCTGTACTGGTACGGGACTTCCGGCAGCGCGTCGTACACCGGGTGCCCGACCGTCACGGACGCGACCTCGCCCAGCAGGATCACCCCGCAGGTGTCGTGCAGAAAGGGATCGGTGTCCCGCAGTCCGTGCATCCAGGCCGTGACGGCGGGGGCCGCGAGCGTCCGTTCCGTAGGGAGCCCACGCCACACGAGGGTGTTGAGGACGGACAGCGGCAGTTTCACCGTGTGCCGGTCAGGACGTGAGGTGTTCAGGAACGTACGGATCGACTGCTGGGGCAGACGGAGGTCGCCGTCCGGGGGCAGGGGGACGATGGCTCCCGCTGCGACGGAAGGCGCGAAGAGCGGCAGCACGACGTCGTTCCACTGCCAGGGATGCACGGGCAGATAGAGGTACGACTCCGGAGTGAGCCCCCGCGCGCGCAGTGCGGTGTCGTACGACTTACGGACGGCAGGGTCGAGCTCGCGCGCGTAGAGCTGGTCGGCGCTGTCCAGGCCCTCGACACCCCGGTAGGTGGCGAGCGAGGTGTGGACGGCGATCCACGGCAGGACCGTCGCCCTTCGGCCCTCGGGCGCCCACTGGGCGGCGTCCGTCGCGGAGAAGCCGAGTCGGCCCTTGTTGAGGACGATCCAGGGATGACCTGTCTGGTGGCCTTCCAGTTCCGCGTACCCGAGATCGGCGAGGCGGGCGGCCGGGAGCGCGGTGTGGTCCAGCCGGGCGTCCGCGGCGAGTGTCGTCGACAGTTCGCGGATGACGTGACCGAGGGTGGCGCCGTCGAGATGGAGCACGGCACGGGCGCGGGTGAGGAAGTCGAGGGGGTCGGTGTAGGGCCGCTGGTGTGGGGGCGGTGCGGGGGCGCCAGGTGTTGTGGGGGTGAGGTCTGAGGGCTCGGTGGAGGTTTTGGGGTCGACGGGGGGCGTTGACTCGGAGGGGGCCGTGAGATCGGAGGTCGCGGGCTTGGTGGTTGGTTCGGTTGCGGCGGGAGGTGCGGCTTCGGCAGCGAGTACGAGCGGGGCGGTGTGTGCGGCTTCGGTCTCGGGTTCGGCCCCGTGCTCCGCTGCAGGCTCGGTCACGGGCTCGGTCACGGCGGCGCGTTCGGCGGAGAGGGCTGCGGTTGTTCCGGCCGCTTCGGTCAGGGTGAGTGACGACGGGTCCACCCGCCAGCTGTCGTACGCACCACGGCGGGCGCGGAAGGCGAGGATGCCACCGGCATCGAGGCGGAGTGTGTAGGAGCGCTCGCCGTCGGGGGCGGCGCCGGTCGGCTCGGTCCCGGATGGGGGCGTGGCCGAGCCCTGGGGCTCGGGGACGGGTGGCGTGGTGGGTGGTCGCTGCGCTTCCGTATCGCGTGGCGAATCGTCTCCTCTGGGGCCCCGGGACCCGTCGGCAGCCCCGGCGCTGGAGGGATTGGAAGGGCTGGAAGCGCTGGAAGAAGCGCCTGTCACCGCCGTACCGCCGGCGCGGTGCACAGCCGGTTCCGGCAGCAGGATCTCCTCGTGCGCGAACTCGCCGATCATCTTCGCGAGCAGGCGACGTCCCGCCTCCTCCCATCTTTCCGGGCTCAGTTCCGGCGGGTCGTAGAGACGGGACGGCTCTCCAGGAGCCGGGGCGGCGGACGGGTTCGGCACAGGGACTCCTCGACTGGGAACCTGATGGGGACGAGCGGTGTACTAAAAGTGACGGCGCTACAACAGATCGCGCAGGGCCCGGTCTCGGACCATGAGGGCTGCCTTCTTGTCGGGCAGCTCGACCTCGGCGGAGAACCGGAAGCCGGCGCTCAGGAAGGCGGACACGGAGGGGGTGTTGCGAAGGTCGGGCTCTGCGACGACTCGTGCGCAGGAGGGACGACGGTCGAGGACGAGGTCGGAGACAGCACGGAGCAGGATCGTGCCGAGTCCCCGCCCGCGATGGGCTACGCCGCCGATGAGGAGGTGGATTCCGGTGTCGTGCAGGCGGGCCGGGTAGTGGCGGGCCAAAGGGTCGAGATCCGCTCGGTAGATCTCCCAGTAGCTCATCGGTGTGCCGTCCAGCATGCCGAGACAGGGGACGCTGCGTCCGTCACCGTCGAGCTGGGCGCGCAGGTGGTCCTCGGTCGCCGTACTGGGGCCGGCGAGTTCCCAGAAGGCGGCCACGGCAGGGTCGTTCATCCAGCGGCTGATCAGCGGAAGGTCACGGGCGAGGTGTACGGGGACCAGGTGGAAGGCGCCTACGGCGGTGGCCGTCCGCCCCCAGTCAACGACGCGGTCGAGCAGGTCCTCACCGGCTGGGGTGAGGGGCCGGGCAGGTCTCGTCCCGCACGGTGCCGGGTACTTCGTCCTGCCGTGTTGCGGGTGCGTCGTCCTGCCGTGATGTTCGCCGCTGCCCTGTTCTCCCGGGTCCAGTTTCCCGGGGTCCTGTCTCCCGGGGTCCTGTTTCCCTCCGCCTAGCTCCCCGGGGTCCTGTTCCCCGCCGGATGACTCCCCGCTGTTCGATTCCCCACCAGCCGTCCCGGTCACCTGGGCTGCTTCGGCGCCTTGTACGAAGAGCGCGAGGAAATCGTCGGGCAGGCGCAGGTCGAGGGTGTCCGCGTTGCCGGAGCTGTTCGGGCTGCCCGCGCCGCCCGGGTTGCCCGCAGCGGGGCCCGTTTCGTTCCGGGCGACAGCGCGGTGGGTGGTATCGGCAGCGGCGTCGGTGCTCGCATCGGGGGGAGGCACGGCGACGCTCCTCTCAGGAGACGGGGTGGGGCATGTTCCTCAGGAATGAAGGGGGTTGGCGATGGTGACGTAGACGGACTGGGTGTCGACCGGGCCGACGAGTTCGTCGAGGCCGTGCAGCCGGGTCAGCAGGTTGGCCTTGCAGCGCAGGACAGGAGAGTCGAGCAGGAGGGAGGGCAGGGTTGTTCGCAGCAGGCGGGCCGGGCCGGAGGCGACGCTGGTGAGGAAGCGGCGGAAGGCGGCCAGCAACAGACGTTCGTCAGCGAGGCGTTGTGAGCCGAAGGCGCCGATGAGGCCGAGCACGTTGTTGATGGCGAGGTAGTAGGCGAACCGTTCGTCGGTGACCGCGTCGGAGACGAAGGTGTCGCTGTGCTCGCCGATGCCGGGCAGTCGCTTGTCCAGTTCCGCGCGCCGGGACTCGCGGAAGTAATAGCCCTGGTTGTCGCGGTAGCGGCCACCCCTGGGCCAGCCTTCCGGGTCCAGCAGGAGCAGGGTGTTCTGCTGGTGTGCCTCCAGCGCGATGCCGGCTTCGCTGTCCAGCCAGAGGACAGGGCGCACGACATGTTCGAGGTAGCGCAGGAACCACTCCGCGGCGACGGCTCCACGCGGCCGGCCCGTGCGGCCGGCGAGCCGCGTGACGATCTCGGTGAGCCGTGACCGGGTCGCGGACCGGGGCTGCTCCGGGTGCCGCTGTCCGGTGGACGTGCTGCCGGGCCTGGGCGAGACGAGCCCGGCGATGCAGGAGACATCGTCGGTCGGCGTGAACGGGTTGTGGCGGATCATCACGTCGAGGCCGGTCACCGGGGTGCCGTCGGGTTCGTTCACCGCGAGCCACGCGGGGTCGCGCACGATGTCGAAGCCCGGGTGGGTCGCCTGCCACTGTTCGGCGAGGCCGGCGCGCAGCAGGCGGTGGACCTCGACCCCGCGGTGGAACTCCTTGCGGAGGTTCTCCCGGCGGGAGTTGGTGATGCGCAGGCCCAGCGACAGCTTCAGCATCGCGGGGGCGCCGGAGCGGTAGAGGGTGCGGACGGAGGAGGTGGGGTGCCACGGGGCGCCGTGGGGGCCGAGGTCCCGGAGCAGTCCGGCTGCCAGGAGTTTCGCGGTCTCCGGGCGTCGGTGGACTTCTCGGAGCTGCCAGGGGTGCATCGGCAGCACGGCGTAGCCCTCGGGCAGTTGCAGTCCGGCACCGGCAAGCCGGGAGGTGAGCTGTTCCGCGGGTACGGGTCGGCCCCTCTCGGTCCACGCCGAGTCGGTGGCGAGCACGGAGGGGGCGACGGCCATCCAGTGCAGGGCGAAGGAGCCCCGCAACTCCGGCGAGTAGAGCCGGTTCTCGGCGACGGTGAGGCCTTCGCGGCTCTTCGGGGTGGGGTGGAGCGGGTGGCCGAGCAGTAGTGACTGCTCGGCGGAGAGGAAGAGGTCGGAGCCGTCCGCGGGGTTCTCCCTGCGATCCGTGATGAACACGACGGTCCGCCGCAGGGAGTCCGCGACCCGGCCGACCAGGTCACCGTCGTCGACCGAGGCGCGGAACCCGGCGGCTGCCGCGGAAGCGACGTAGGTGCCCGCTTCGGCAGCGGTCGCACCCGGTGCGGCGGGCGGCGTCGCGGCGGACGTGTGCGGGTGCGGGTGCGCCGAGGCGGACTCGGCGGACGCTGTCGGGACCCCGTGCGTCGCGGTTTCGTGCGCCGGAGCCCCGTGTGTCCCGGCCCCGTGCGCCTCGGTTCCGCGCGCGGCCGTCCCGTGCGTCGGGGCCCCATGCCCCGGAACCTCGTGCGTCGGGGTTTCGCGGCCCAGTAGCGCCGCGAGCGTGACCGCGTCGGTGGGAGGGGCCTGGTCCGGGGCGCTGGCGAGGTGAGGAGGGCCCAGTCGGTGCCACCCCGTGGGGGACCAGTACTGGACCGGGACGACCAGGGCCGTACCACTGGCAGGGAGGGGGATGCGCAGGGCGCCGTCGCCAGGAGCGGGGAGGTCGTGCTCGCGTACCCAGCAGCGCAGCAGGTTCTCCACGGCCGCGGCCTGGGCGGCCGTGTGCGGGTCGGGGTGTTCCAGCAGGTCGGTGGTGGCGCCGTACAGTCCTTCGGACGTCCTGGCCCCTCCCTTCTGCCGGGGGACCGAGTCGGTCCCCGGCCCGAGCGGGACCTGCTGCGGGCGGCAGGCTGCTCGCTCGTGGGGCTGGGGGCGTCCGTCGGATGCGGGCGTGGCGTTCAAAAGGGTTCCTTGGAGGTGGTTCAGGCTCGTACGGCGACGAGCCGGGGCTGTTCCGGCACGGGTGACACCTGTGCGTTTCCTGGTCGGGAAGGGGAGATGGAGGGCGTCGCCCGGTAGCCCTGGCGGTTGTCGCCAAGGTCATCAGCGGAGAGGCTCTCGCCTCCCGGTGCCGGGCCCGGATCCCCCATAGGTCCGCCGCCCTACCCTGCGTGCTCGGTCTGTACGGCCTGTTCGGTGCGCGCGGCCGGCAGCTTCCGGGCGCCCGTGGCACCTCGGTCGGTGGGCGCCTTCGCCACTTCGGCGACCGCGTCAGCGAGCCGGTCCAGTACCGCGGTCGCCTGCTCGTCGGTGATCGTGAGGGGTGGGAGCAGGCGCACCACGCCGGCGTGCCGGCCGCCCAGTTCCACGATCAGTCCGCGTCGCAGGCACTCCCGCTGGACGGCGGCGGCCAGGTCGGGCGTGGCGGGAGGAGGCCCACCGGGGGGCGCGGACGGCTTCTCGGGGTCCACGAACTCGACGCCGATCATCAGTCCTCTGCCCCGCACCTCCCCGACGCAACTGAAGTCGGACTGCAGAGCGCGGAGTTGGCCGATCATGCGGTCGCCCAGGGCGGCGGCGCGCTCGGCTAGTCCGTTCTCGCGGACGTACGCGAGGGTCGCGGCGCCCGCCGCCATGGCGAGTTGGTTGCCGCGGAACGTGCCGGCGTGGGCGCCCGGTTCCCATACGTCGAGGTCGTCGCGGTAGACGACGACGGCCAGCGGCAGGCTGCCGCCGATGGCCTTGGACATGACCATCACGTCGGGGGTGACGCCGCTGTGCTCGACCGCCCAGAAGGTGCCGGTCCGGCCGACCCCCGTCTGCACCTCGTCGGCGATCAGTGGAATGGAGCGCGCCGCGGTGATCTCCCGTATCCGCCGCATCCAGTCGTCGCGGGCCGGGATCACTCCGCCCTCGCCCTGCACCGGTTCGAGGATCATGCCCGCGGGGCTCGCCACCCCGGATTTCGTGTCGTCGAGGAGGGACTGCGTCCAGCGGGCGGCGAGTTCGGCCCCTTGCTCGCCTCCGACGCCGAACGGGCAGCGGTAGTCCTGCGGGTAGGGCAGGCGGGTGACGCGTACGTCCGGGGCGCCTCCGGATGCTGCGAGCGCCCCCTCCGTCATCCCGTGATAGGCGCCCGTGAAGGCGAGGATCCCGTGGCGTCCGGTCGCCGTGCGGACCAGTTTCAGCGCCGCCTCCACGGCGTCCGTGCCCGCGGGGCCGCAGAACTGCACCCGCGCGCGGTCGGCGAGACCGGGCGGCAGTGTGCGGAACAGCTCGGTGGTGAAGGCGTCCTTGACGGGTGTGGCCAGGTCCAGGACGTGCAGCGGGGCTCCCGAGTCGAGGACCTTGCGGATGGCCTCCAGGACGACCGGGTGGTTGTGGCCGAGGGCGAGTGTGCCCGCGCCCGAGAGGCAGTCGAGATAGCGGCTCCCGTCGGCGCCCTCGATGGTCAGCCCGCGCGCCCGTACGGGGACGATCGGCAGGGCGCGCGCGTAGGTGCGCGCCGCCGACTCGCGCGCCGACTGCCGCCGCAGAATGCCTTCTTGCGCCGCGCACGCCGTCGCGTTCTCGTGCGCCGTGCGTACGGTCGCGGTTTCGTACGCCGTGCGCGCCGTCGCGTTCTCCTGAATGGGCGCCCCAGCCCCCTCGTGCATCGCGCGCGCCCCCGCCGCTTCCTGTGCCGCGGGCGCCGCCTCGGGCGCGGACTCCGTCACCGCCACGTCTGCCGTCCTCCCGCTGTTCACGCCGTCCGTGCCACGCTGTGCGGAGGCGAGTTGCCGGACCGCCCGATGGGGCGGCAGGGGAATGAACGCAGCCGGAACGTCCCCCGTACGTACCAACGACGAGGAGCGCGCGGGGCAACGGCGGACCTAAGATCCTTGCCGTGACGGAACCGTTGCGGGTCCGTCGGAAGTCCCCCACAGCAACGGCATAGTCTGTGGTGCCGTTCGGCGATCCTCGCTGATCAGCACCCACGGTCACGTCGGGTACGTACGGGTCCCCGGATCCGTACGAAGTCTCATGTGGCAGCACAGAGTTGTTCGTTCACCTCCAGGGGGAGTTCACACCATGCGACCGATACGCCCGCTCTTCGCCGCCCTTCGAGGGAGGAGCCCGCGCCGCAGAATCTCCCCCGTGCTGGCGGCGGTTGGCATGGCCACCGCGCTGGCTCTGACCACGACCGCCTGCGACGCCGGGAACGACGCCGACGCGGCTGCCGAGACGTCCGCAGCCGCGGCCGGTGACGGCAAGATCCAGATCCCGGACGACATCAAGGACAGGCTCAAAGAGCACGGCATCGACATCGACAAGTGGAAGGGCGGTGAGTGGAAGAACTGGGACAAGGACGACTGGCTGCGCGAGGCCGGCGACTACATCAACCCGGTCATCGCGGACCTGTGGGACCCGGACCGTATGCGCGAGGCCGAGGACCCGGACCAGGGCAAGGGTGTCGACGAGAACGACCTCTCGGGTGACCAGGGCGTGACCGACCCCGAGCCGGCGCCGGTGGAGGCGCAGGCCGTTCCGGCGGCGTACCACGAGAACGTGCCCGAGGCAGGCAAGGTCTTCTTCGACTCCCCCGAGGGCACGATGGTCTGCTCGGCGACCGTGGTCGAGGACCCGGCCCACCCGGGCAAGTCCAACCTCGTGTGGACGGCCGGCCACTGCGTGCACGCGGGCGCGAAGGGCGGCTGGTACCGCAACATCGCCTTTGTTCCCTCCTACAACGACAGCGCCATGTCGGCGGCCGAGAGCGCGAACGCCACCAAGGAGCAGGTCGCTCCGTACGGCGTCTGGTGGGGCAACTGGGCGCAGACCTCGGACCAGTGGATCGAGCAGGGCGGCCCGACGGGCGGCGAGGGTGCCTCGTACGACTTCGCCGTCATCCATGTGACGCCGGAGAAGGGTGGAGACGGCAAGTCCCTGGAGGAGACCGTTGGTTCGGCGCTCCCGGTCGACTTCAACGCTCCGGCCGTGTCCGAGGTCGGGGACATCACCGCGACCGGTTACCCGGCGGCGAAGCCGTTCGACGGCGAGACCATGTACCAGTGCACGGACAAGCCGGGCCGGCTCTCGCTCGTCAAGTCCAACCCGACGATGTACCGCATCGGGTGCACCATGACCGGCGGTTCCTCGGGCGGCGGCTGGGTCGCGACGGGCTCGGACGGCGAGCCCGCGCTGGTCTCCAACACCTCGATCGGCCCGGTGACAGCGGGCTGGCTGGCGGGTCCGCACCTGGGCACGGAGGCCAAGGGGATCTACGACGCGGTGAGCAAGAAGTACGCGGCACAGCGGTAGCGGCACGGGGACGGACGGCGGCAGGGTGGGCCTCACGGAAACACGCACCGCCCGGTCGCCGTCCGTCCTCGAAGCCACAGCTGGCCGATCCGCATGTGCTCGACCCGCAGGTCGGAAATACACGTTCTATCGGGGGTAACAACACCATGCGTTCCACACGTCCGTCCTTCGCGGAACGTCGCGGGCGGGGCCGCTTCCTCGCCGCCGCCGGACTCGCCGCGGCCCTGGCCCTCACCGGTACCGCCTGCGACTCGGGGGACGACAAGGCCGCCGACAAGCCGGCCGCCCAGGGTTCCGAGTCCTCCGGTTCCGACAAGATCGAAATTCCGGCCGACATCGCCGACAGGCTCAAGGAGCACGGCATCGATGTCGACGACTGGAAGGACGGCGAGTGGAAGAACTGGGACAAGGACAAGTGGCTCAGTGAGGCCCAGGACTTCGTCAACCCGGTGATCGAGGGTCTCTGGAAGCCCGAGCGGATGACATCCGCCGAGGACCCGGAGAAGACGATCTCCACGAAGGACGCGGCGGCCGAGCAGGGCGTCAGCGACCCGGCGCCCGCCCCGGTCACGGCGACGCGCGAGAAGACGCCGTACCACGAGAACGCCGCGCCGGTCGGGAAGGTCTTCTTCGACTCCCCCGAGGGCTCGATGGTCTGCTCCGGCACGGTCGTCACGGATCCGCGCAACCCCGGTAAGTCCAACCTCGTGTGGACCGCGGGCCACTGCGTGCACGCCGGCGGTGGCGGCGGCTGGTACCGCAACATCGCCTTCGTGCCCGCCTACAACGACCTCGGCAAGTCCGAGGCCCAGTTGGGCAACGCCACGCAGCAGGAGATCGCCCCGTACGGCCAGTTCTGGGCGGACTGGGCCTCGACCTCCGACGAGTGGATCGAGGGCGGCTCCGAATCGGGCGGATCGGGCGCCCCGTACGACTACGCGGTGCTGCACGTGAAGCCTGAAACCGGCTCCAAGTCACTTGAGGAGACCGTCGGCAACGCGCTGGACGTCGACTTCTCCACGCCCGTCGCACGGAACGCGGGCGCGATGGGGGCCTGGGGCTACCCGGCAGCGGCACCCTTCGACGGTCTGATCATGCACAAGTGCGTCGACCGGCCCGGCCGGCTCTCGCTCAACCCGGGGCTGCCGACCATGTACCGCATCGGGTGCACGATGACCGGTGGTTCGTCCGGCGGCGGCTGGTTCCGCGTGGTCGACGGCAAGACCGTGCTCGTCTCGAACACGTCGATCGGCCCGTCCGACAGCACCTGGCTGGCCGGTCCGCAGCTGGGCAAGGGCGCCAAGGCCATCTACGACAACATGAGCAAGGAGTACGGCGCCAAGTAGGCGACGACCAGAAGGCCCGCCCCTGCGAGAGGGGCGGGCCTTCTGCTGTGTCTCCGTGGATCAGGCCGCCGGAGCCGGCACGTACGGTGCGAGCTCCGCCGCCAGTTCCTCGTGGACCCGCGCCTTCAGCAGGGTGCCCTCCGGGGTGTGCTCCTCGGAGAGGACCTCGCCGTCGGCATGGGCGCGCGCCACCAGCCGGCCGAGCGTGTAGGGCACGAGGGCCTCCAGCTCGACCGAGGGGTGCGGCAGCTCGACGTCGATGAGCGCGAGCAGCTCCGCGATGCCCTGGCCCGTACGGGCCGAGACCGCGATGGAGCGCTTCTCGTTGCGCATCAGCCGCTGGAGCACCAGCGGGTCGGCCGCGTCCGCCTTGTTGATCACCACGATCTCGGGCACCTTGGTGGCGCCCACGTCACGGACGACCTCACGCACGGCGGCGAGCTGCTCCTCCGGCGCCGGGTGCGAACCGTCCACCACGTGCAGGATCAGGTCGGAGTCGCCGACCTCCTCCATCGTGGAGCGGAACGCCTCGACGAGGTGGTGCGGCAGATGCCGTACGAAGCCGACGGTGTCCGCCAGCGTGTACAACCGTCCGCTCGGGGTCTCGGCCCGGCGCACGGTCGGGTCGAGGGTCGCGAACAGTGAGTTCTCGACGAGTACGCCCGCGCCCGTGAGGCGGTTGAGCAGGGAGGACTTGCCCGCGTTGGTGTAACCGGCGATCGCAACCGAGGGCACCTTGTTCCGGCGGCGCTCCTGGCGCTTGATGTCGCGGCCGGTCTTCATGTCCGCGATCTCCCGGCGCATCTTCGCCATCTTCTCGCGGATACGACGCCGGTCGGTCTCGATCTTGGTCTCACCGGGACCACGGGTGGCGAGGCCACCTCCCGAGCCGCCGCCCATCTGACGGGACAGCGACTGACCCCAGCCACGGAGCCTCGGCAGCATGTACTGCATCTGCGCCAGAGCGACCTGCGCCTTGCCCTCACGGGACTTGGCGTGCTGGGCGAAGATGTCGAGGATCAGGGCCGTCCGGTCGATGACCTTGACCTTGACGACGTCTTCGAGGTGGATGAGCTGGCCCGGAGACAGTTCACCGTCGCAGATGACGGTGTCCGCGCCGGTTTCGAGCACGATGTCCCGCAGCTCGTTGGCCTTGCCGGAACCGATGTACGTGGCCGCGTCCGGCTTGTCCCGGCGCTGGATGACCCCGTCGAGCACGAGCGCTCCCGCGGTCTCCGCGAGGGCGGCCAGCTCGGCCAGTGAGTTGTCCGCGTCGGTCGCGGTCCCCGAGGTCCACACACCGACGAGCACCACGCGCTCCAGACGGAGCTGTCGGTACTCGACCTCGGTGACGTCCTCAAGCTCGGTGGAGAGGCCCGCGACGCGGCGCAGGGCCGCACGCTCGGAGCGGTCGAACTGGTCGCCGTCCCGCTCTCCGTCGATCTCATGGCTCCAGGCGACGTCCTCTTCCATCAGGGCATCGGCCCGAAGACCGTCGGGGTGGTTCTGCGCAACGCTCTGTGTGTCCTGGGAAGGGGAAGAAGAGGAGGTCATTGGGTCCTTACGTCGATGGGGATACCGGGGTGACGGACTCCTCGCCCGTCACCAGCTCAACGCCCGGGGCCGCCGGGAGATTCCCGCCCGGGGCCACGGGGCCGCGCCGCCGACCTGAAGTGTCGCCGACGTGAAGATGTTCGCACGGCACGCCCCGTCTCGTCACTCCAATTCCCGGGGGTTACGGGGCACGCCGTGCGGGAATCACCGGGCGCGCCGCGCCGGGGTCACCCCGCGCGCTTGGCGGCCTTCTCGGCGGGCGCCGCGCTCTTCCACTCCGGGTGTCCGGGCATGGGCGGGGTCTTCTCCGCGTAGAGCCACGCCTTGAAGAAGCCGCTCAGATCGCGGTCCGCGATGCCCGTGGCCAGACGCTCGAAGTCCGCGGTGTCGGCGACACCGTCGTGGTGGGTGCTCACCCAGGTGCGCTCCAGCTGCTCGAAGGCCGGGCGGCCGATCTCCTCGCGCAGCGCGTACAGGACGAGGGCGCTGCCGTCGTAGACGTTCGGGCGGAAGATGCTGAGCTTCTCGCCGGGCTCGGCCTCCTTCGGGGCGGCGGGCGGCCCGCCGGCCCTGCGCCAGGTGTCGGACGACCGGTAGGCGGCCTTCATCCGGGCCTCCATGGGCCGGTCCGCCTTCTCCTCGGCGAAGAGGGCCTCGTACCAGGTGGCGTGTCCTTCGTTGAGCCACAGGTCGGACCAGGTGCGCGGGGAGACGCTGTCACCGAACCACTGGTGGGCCAGTTCGTGCACCATGATCGACTCGACGTACCACTTCGGGTACTCGGACCGGGCGAAGAGTTCCCGCTCGAAGAGGGAGAGCGTCTGTGTCTCCAGTTCGAAACCGGTACGTGCCTCGGCGATGAGCAACCCGTACGTCTCGAAGGGGTAATCGCCGACCTTCCCCTGCATCCAGGCGATCTGGTCGGGGGTCTTCTTGAGCCACGGCTCCAGGAGCTCGCGGTCCTTGGTGGGGACCACATCGCGTACGGGGAGGCCGTCGGGGCCGTTTCGGCGCACTACGGAGGAGCGGCCGATGGACACCTGGGCCAGCTCGGTGGCCATGGGGTGTTCGGTGCGGTAGGTCCAGGTGGTGCCCGCGGCCCGGCGGGTCGCCCCTACGGGGAGTCCGTTGGCGACGGCCGTGTAACCGTCGGGGACGGTGACCCGGATGCTGAACATCGCCTTGTCCGAAGGATGGTCGTTGCCGGGGAAGACGCGGTGTCCGGCGTCGGCCTGGTTGGCCATCGCCAGACCGTCCTTCGTCTGCACCCAGCCGCTCTGCTGGTCCTTCGTGGAGACCGGGTCGCTGTCGTGGTGCACGGTGACACGCATCGGGATGCCGGGCGGCAGCGTTTCAACTGGCGTGACGACCAGGTCCTCGCCGACGCTGCGGAACTCCGCGGGCTCGCCGTCGACCTCGACGGATCGCACTGTTCCGTGCGAGTAGTCAAGATTGAACTGTTCCAGCCATTCCGTCGTTCGGGCCTCGATGACAGTGACGGCCGGCAGCGGCTTGGTGTTGCTTCCGGAGTAGGTGAACGCCAGGTCGTACGCGGTGACGTCGTACCCGGGGTTGCCCAGGTGGGGAAAGAGACGGTCGCCGATACCGAGCGGTGACGGTGCGGGGGCGCTCGCGGCGATGAGGCAGACGGAGGCGGCGGAGGCGAGCAGCGCGGTACTGAACCGGCGCTGCCGTCGCTGTCGGGGGGCCGTGGGGGCCGGCGTCCCGGCGCTGTGGGGGGTGGTGGTGCGGGTGCGCAGCATGGACCACGGCTATCAGCGCGCCGGTGGCCCGCAATGCCGACTCGCACCGAAGCCACCCGAACGGCCGCGCTCACGTCCCCTGGGGGAGTCTCTGGTGCCCGGCACCGGCGAGCGGGGGCATGCCGTTTTGCCTCCAGGTTTGGCTGCAGAGGCGCGGAGGGACCCGGAAGACGGCGCGGTCTCTCGTCTTCAGGGGCGCGGGGGCAGGCGCAGTCGTTGACCTTCAGGGCCGCGGGCAACGGCGCGGCCTTTCGCCTTCAGGGCCGCGGGCAACGGCGCAATCTTTTTGCTTTTAGGGGCACGGGGAACTGCGCGACCAGCCACGACGCACCCGCACCCTGCGACCCGACCGCCCGCGCAGGGCAGGCGCCGTAAAAGCCCGCGACGGCCGGCTACGAAGCCGCCGACTGGTGATGCGCCCGGCTGACATCGAAGACGCCAGGAACGTTCCGCATCGCCCGCATGAGGGCGGGAAGATGCGCGGCATCAGGAAGCTGCAGCGTGTACGTATGGCGTACGCGCTGCTGACTGGGCGGTTCGACGGTCGCCGAGACGATGGCAACGCCCTCCAGGGCGATCGCTTCGGTGAGGTCGGCGAGCAGATGGGGCCGCCCGAAGGATTCCGCGAAGAGCGTGACCCGGCACTCACTGCTGTCACCCCAGCGCACCTCGACCTCCGCGCGCCCCACACTCTTCATGCGCTCCACCGCGGCGCACTCCACGCGGTGCACGGTCACCACTCCCCCGCGCACGGAGAACCCGGTGATCCCGTCGGGCGGTACGGGCGTACAGCAGCCCGCGAGACGTACGGTCGCGCCGGGCCGGTCGGCGACGACGTCCGCGGCGGCCGGGCGCGCGGCGGGCCCGTCAGCGGCCGGGCGGCGGGTCTCGGCGGGGGCTTCGGACGGTGCGGCGGACGCCGGGTGCGCGGCCAGCCAGCGGGTGATGGCGATGCGCGCGACGGGCGTGTGCGCGTGCTCCAGCCACTCCCTGGAGGGCTCCGAGGCAGCGTCCTGGCCCATGAGCAGTTGAACGGTGTCGCCGTCGCTCAGAACCGTGCTCAGCCTCGCCAGGCGGCCGTTGACGCGTACGCCGATGCAGGCGTGCGCGTCCTCCCCGTACTGGGCGTAGGCGGCGTCCACACAGCTGGCGCCCGCGGGCAGTCCGAGTGTGCCTCCGTCGGGACGGAAGACCGTGATCTCCCGGTCCTGCGCAAGGTCCTCGCGGAGCGTGGACCAGAACGTGTCGGGGTCCGGCGCGGCCTCCTGCCAGTCGAGGAGACGGGACAGCCAGCCGGGTCGGGTGGGGTCGGCACGCTCGCCGTCGGCGGCGCGGGAGCCGTCCCCGTAGGCCTGCTCCTCCGCGGAATCCACGGAGTCCGCAGGAGAGGCGTAGGGATTGCCGAGCGCGATGACGCCGGCCTCGGCGACCTTGTGCATCTGGTGCGTACGGATGAGGACTTCGGCGACCTGTCCGTCGGGACGGGCCACGGCCGTGTGCAGCGACTGGTACAGGTTGAACTTGGGAACGGCGATGAAGTCCTTGAACTCCGAGACCACCGGGGTGAGACAGGTGTGCAGTTCGCCGAGGACCCCGTAACAGTCGGCGTCCTCGTTCACGAGGACCAGCAGGCGGCCGAAGTCGGCGCCGCGCAGCTCGCCGCGTTTGCGTGAGACGCGGTGCACGGACACGAAGTGCCGTGGCCGGATGAGGACTTCGGCCTGCAGGCCGGCCTCGCGCAGGACTCCGCGCACCTCTTCGGCGATCTCGGCGAGGGGGTCGTCGGTGCGCGAGGAGTTCTTGACGATGAGTTCGCGGGTGTGGGCGTACTCCTCGGGGCGCAGGATCGCGAAGACCAGGTCCTCAAGCTCGGTCTTGAGCGCCTGGACGCCCAGGCGTTCGGCGAGCGGGATGAGGACGTCACTGGTGACCTTGGCGATGCGTTCCTGCTTCTCGGGCCGCATGACTCCGAGGGTGCGCATGTTGTGCAGCCGGTCGGCGAGTTTGATCGACATCACGCGGACGTCGCTGCCGGTGGCGACGAGCATCTTGCGGAACGTCTCGGGCTCGGCGGCCGCTCCGTAGTCGACCTTTTCCAGCTTCGTCACGCCGTCGACGAGATAGCGGACCTCCTCGCCGAACTCGGCGCGCACCTGATCGAGCGTCACTTCCGTGTCCTCGACGGTGTCGTGGAGCAGGGAGGCGGTCAACGTCGTGGTCTCCGCGCCCAGTTCGGCGAGGATCAGCGTCACGGCGAGCGGGTGCGTGATGTACGGCTCGCCGCTCTTGCGCATCTGGCCGCGGTGCGAGGACTCGGCGAGGACATAAGCGCGGCGCAGCGGGTCGAGGTCGGCGTCGGGGTGGTGGGCCCGGTGGGCCTCGACCACATGGCCGATCGCGTCGGGCAGCCGGTCGCGGCCCGCGGGCCCCAGCAGGGCGGCCCGGCCCAGGCGCCGCAGATCGATCCGGGGGCGGCCCCGCCTGCGCTGTACCGCGGGCGTGATGGGGCCGGGCGTCGCGGGGTTCGTGGCCTCCGCACTCATGGGCACCTCCGGCTGCGTTGACCGGCGGACGGGGCGCCCCATGGCGTACGCGGCTCTGGGGATGGCGTCGTTCCCCCGTCCGGGCCGGTCCTTGATGCTACCGAGCCCACCACGCCCGACTGACCGCCTCTAGCCGAGCGTGAAACGGATCACCCATTCGAGCGAAGGTTCAGGGGGTCGTGTTTTCGAGCCATTCGGTGTCGATCTCACCCTCTGCGACGATCACCGCGGGCCCGGTCATCTCGATCTCGCCGTCGGGTCGCTCGGTGATCACGAGCCGGCCGCCGGGCACGTCGACGGCGTATGTGGCCGGGGTGCCGGTCACCGCGGGGTCGACGCCGTCCCTGCGTGCGGCGGCGACGGCCACGGCGCACGCGCCCGTGCCGCACGAGCGGGTCTCTCCCGAGCCCCGCTCATGGACACGCAGAGCAACGTGATGAAGGCCACGGTCGACGACGAACTCGACGTTCACGCCGTCCGGGTACGCGGACAGTGGGCTGAACGGCGGTGGGGCGTACAGATGTCCGGCGTGGTCGAGGTCCTCCACGAAGGCGACGGCGTGGGGGTTTCCCATGTTCACGTTGCGGGCGGGCCAGCTGCGGTCTCCGACGGTCACGGTGACGTCGCCCTCGGGGAGGACCGCCTTGCCCATGCCGACGGTGATGTCGCCCTCCTTGGCGAGGTGCACGGTCTTCACGCCCGCGCGCGTGGCGACCGCGATGTCACCTTCCGCCACATGTCCGGCGCGCTGGAGGTAGCGCGCGAACACACGCACTCCGTTGCCGCACATCTCCGCGATCGAGCCGTCGCCGTTGCGGTAGTCCATGAACCATTCCGCTTCCGCCGCCATCGAGCGCGCCTCGGGGTGCGCGGCGGACCGTACGACGTGCAGCAGGCCGTCCCCGCCGATGCCCGCGCGGCGGTCGCACAGGGCCGCGGCGGTGGCCGGGGGCAGGTCGATGGTGTTCTCGGGATCCGGGACGATCACGAAGTCGTTCTCGGTCCCGTGCCCCTTGAGGAAGGCGATCCGCGTGCTCATTCCTCGATCGTAAGGGGTCGGTACGACAGCCCGGCATGTCTGCCGGCCGCGGCAGCCCTGCCGACCGGGCCGACCGACGACAGCGCGGGCGCAACGCCCTGCCACGACGGGCCAGGAGGATTCCCTGAGCGCCTCAGCGCAGGCGGGCCACGCGCCACACCGCGAGCACCACGACCGCGGCGACGAGGACGGCGTACGCGATCGCGACGCGCCAGTCGGGGCGGCGGCCGGAACCGCGCTGCGGCACGCCGGGCCACGTGTAACCCACGCGGCGGGCGGCCATCATCCCCCAGCCCGCGGCGCAGGAGCAGAGCAGCAGGCCGAGCATGGCGATCATGGCTCCGCTGTCGCCGAAGTCGAAGGCCAGCGGGAAGGCGAACATCAGGGAGCCGAGAGCGGCGAGGCTCACGATGGGAGCGAGCTGCCAGATGCGCATGCGGCGCTGCGGGCGCAGCTCCACCTCGACCTCGGGCCCCGGGTACATCTCGTCGGGCTCGGGACCGTCCGCGGTCACACCGCCGATGATCTCGTCGGGGCCGTCCGGGCTCAGCCGGTCCCCGTCGGGGTCCTGCTGGTCCTGTGCGGTGTCGTGCACCCCGCCTGTGACGGTGTCCTGCTCCGCGCCTGGTGCGGTGTCACGAGGGCCGGCCTCCATCGCCACGCGCCCTCCCCACTCGGACTCCACTTGGTCGATCGAAGCTCGATGATGGCACGGTCGCAGAGGCCCGGATGACGGCCGGAGCGTCCCGATGCCAGGACGTGATCAGGCTGTGACCGGTCGTTCGACCAACGCCAGCGCAAGCTGCGGAAGTTCTGTGAGATCCGCTGCGGCCCCACTGAGCCAATGCACCCGCGGATCGCGTCT
The DNA here is from genome assembly GCF_042677425.1 of Streptomyces sp. NPDC127119. Taxonomy (NCBI): domain Bacteria; kingdom Bacillati; phylum Actinomycetota; class Actinomycetes; order Kitasatosporales; family Streptomycetaceae; genus Streptomyces; species Streptomyces sp. NPDC127119. Next base: position 52,121 of record NZ_JBHXTO010000039.1, read on the forward strand.
GAACCAGGAATCCTGACGGCGCGCGAAGCGCTTGGTGGCACGTACGGTCTCGGCCCGCGCCTCGTCGTCGGTGCACTCCCCGGAGAGCGCCGTGAGCATCTGCTGGTAGCCGAGCGCGCGCGACGCCGTACGCCCCTCACGCAACCCTTGCGCCTCCAGTGCGCGCACTTCCTCACCGAGGCCGCCCTCCCACATGCGGTCCACGCGGCGGGCGATGCGCTCGTCGAGTTCGGGGCGCGCCACGTCGACACCGATCTGCAGGGTGTCGTAGACGGAGTCGTGGCCCGGAAGGTTGGCGGTGAAGGGCCTGCCGGTGATCTCGATGACTTCGAGGGCCCGGACGATACGGCGGCCGTTGCTCGGCAGGATCGCGTGGGCGGCCTCGGGGTCGGCGACGGCCAGCCGGGCGTGCAGGGCGCCGGAGCCCCGGAGGGTGAGCTCCTCCTCCAGACGGGCCCGTACCTCGGGATCCGTACCGGGGAATTGGAGGTTGTCGACGGCACCCCGGACGTACAGGCCGGAGCCGCCGACGAGGATCGGCCAGCGGCCCTCCGCGAGCAGCGCGTCGATGCGGATGCGCGCGAGCCGCTGGTACTCGGCGACGCTCGCCGTCACCGTCACGTCCCAGATGTCCAACAGGTGGTGGGGAACACCGCCGCGCTCCTCGGGCGTCAGCTTGGCGGTGCCGATGTCCATCCCCCGGTAGAGCTGCATCGAGTCTGCGTTGACGACCTCACCGCCGAGGCGCTGGGCGAGATGGACGCCAAGATCGGACTTACCGGCCGCGGTGGGACCTACGACGGCGATGACCCGCGGAGCGGGAGCTGCTCTACTCACCGTCACAGTCTCGCAAACCTCGGGCCCACTTCTCGAACGAGCTACGTGACGGCACGGGGCCGGGGTCGTTGCCTGTTGCGAGGTTCCAGCCGCCGGTTTCGAGGACCGGTGACCCCGGGCGACGCAATGGGACGCACCGGGCGACGCGGAATTTCGCCCACACGAGCAGGGTATGGAGACGAAATGGGTGTTTTTGCATGGCTTCTTCGCAAAGAGAGGTCTGAATCCCAAGGGTCTGAGGAGGCGTCGGCCGCCGAGGCGCAGACGGACGGTCTGAAGGCCGGATCCGAGACGGAGAAGCAGACGGAAGCGGGGGCTGAACCGGTTTCGGCCGACGCGGAGGCCGCGGCCGGCGAGTCCGATGCCGACGCCGCTCCCGTCGAGCCGGGCGCCGAGGTCGAGGCCGCTTCTTCGAGCGCGTCCGCGACCGCGACCACGTCCGTGGCGGCTGGTGCGGCTGGTGCGGCTGCGGAGTCCGCCGAGAGCGGCGAGGCCGCGGTGGAGGCCGTCGAGATCCCCAAGCAGCAGTCCGCCGAGAAGGCGGCCGACAGCGAGGTCGGCGAGAACGCCCGTCAGTGACAGCGTGACGCCTTCGTCGCGCGCGTGAGGCTCACGCTCGGCGTTCGGCGCGACCACACTTCGGCGGACGGCCTCGGAGCGATCGTGGCTCCGGGGCGTCCGCCGTGTTCGCACGGACGCGGGGCGCTTCGGGTTGTGCCGGCCGTGCGGGCCGCGAAGGGCGTTTTTCGACTGCGGGTGCACTGTGGCTGAGCGCGCGGTTCCCCGCGCCCCCGAGGGGCCCGGCAGGGGCGGGGCTGGCAGGCGCTCGGCGCGATCGCCCCTAACCCCGTCCCCAGCCCAGCCCTGCCCTCTGATCCCTCGCGCAGTCTTTCGCTTTCAGGGGCGCGGGGAACTGCGCGAGCAACCCCCACCGGCCTGCAGATTCAATGGGCGGGCGGACCCCAGGGGCGCGGGGAACTGCGCAATCTTTTGACTTCGCACCCGCACCCGCACCCCGTGACGCTACGACCAGGTCGCGACCATGTAGCCGACACCGTAGGGGGCGTCCTCGTACAGCAGGGTGCCGTTCAGGGCCGCGTCCTGGGCCGCGCCCGCCAGTACCTGCCAGGGGGCCCGGCCCGACGCCTTCAGTTCGTGTGCCAGCTCCGCGTCCAGGGACTTCAGGGCGGCCACGTCGGCCGTTCCCAGCGCACGCGCGATCTCCGCGTCGAAGCCGGCCGCCCGCTCGTCCAGGTAGCCGGGCGCCTTGAGCGTGCGGCACGCGCTGGAGTCGCCCATCACCAGCAGTGCCACTCTCCCGGGCCCGGCGGCGATCTGCTGCCCGACCTGGATACACCGCTCGGCGGCCAGTGGTTCCCCCACGCCGATGCCCTCGACGGGAGCACCGGACCAGTCCGTACGGCCGAGCAGCCAGGCGGCGACCGCCAGGGAGCCCGGCAGCACACGTCCGACGGCCACGGCGGAGGGCTCGGCCGGGCTCTCGGACGCCCCGGTTCCGTTCAGGCTCCCGTTCCCGCCGAGCCGCACGTCGAGGTCGACACCGAAGCCGCGGAACGAACCGTGCGAACCCTCCGGATGCGGCCCGCGCCCGCTCTCCTCGGCGGGTCCGACGACCACCAGCCGGTCCGGGCGGGCGGCGGCCAGTACCCCCAGGGCGTCCGTGCAGGCGGCACGTGCGGCGTCGAGTTCGGGCGCGGCCCCCGCGGCCACGTCGGGCACGAGCAGGGGCGGACAGGGGCACACGGCGGCGGCGACAAGCATGATCGGCAGCGTAACCCCGCGCGGCGGCCGGGTGTCAGTCCTCGATCAGCACGTCGGTGAGGTCGATGAGGGTGAGCACGAGGACGACCAGTTTGCCGTCGCTGATCACGTACTCGACGAACAGGTTGCGCGACAGCGCGATCTCGCGCGTCGCCTCGTCGCCGCGGACGGAATGGGAGAGCTTGTGCCGCGGCTCGGTCACCAGTATGGCCAGGCCGCGCTCCAGCACGTCGCGCCGGTCGGCGGGCAGGCTGTCACGTACCTGGGCGGCCTCTTCGGTGAACGCAACTCTGTAGGGCAACACGTGATGCTCCTTCCCACCCGTAATGTGCCAGGCCGTCAGTCCAGGCCGCAACCACTGCCCGTGGCCACCGGCAGCGGCTCCGGGACGCCGATCTGCGGCAGGCCCAGCATGACGCCGACCGGCTTCGCGGCCCCGTCGGTGTTGCGCTTCTCCCAGGCGTCCCCCGCGCGCGTGCGGCGCACGTCCAGCGTGGCTCCCTCGGCGAGGAGGTGGTGCGGGGCCGCGTACGTGATCTCCACGGTGACGACGTCCCCGGGGCGGACCTCGGTGTCGGGCTTGGTGAAGTGCACCAGGCGGTTGTCGGGGGCGCGGCCGGAGAGGCGGTGCGTGGCGCCGTCCTTGCGGCCCTCGCCCTCGGCGACCATCAGCTCCAGCGTGCGGCCGACCTGCTTCTTGTTCTCGTCCCAGGAGATCTCCTCCTGGAGGGCCGACAGGCGCATGTAGCGCTCCTGCACGACCTCCTTGGGGATCTGCCCCTCCATGGTGGCCGCCGGGGTTCCGGGGCGCTTGGAGTACTGGAACGTGAACGCCTGCGCGAAGCGGGCCTCGCGGACCGCGTGGAGGGTCTGCTCGAAGTCCTCCTCGGTCTCGCCGGGGAAGCCCACGATGATGTCGGTGGTGATCGCGGCGTGCGGGATCGAGGCACGGACCTTGTCGATGATCCCGAGGAACCGGTCCTGCCGGTACGAGCGGCGCATCGCCTTCAGGACGGTGTCCGAACCGGACTGCATCGGCATGTGGAGCTGCGGCATGACGTTCGGGGTCTCGGCCATCGCGGCGATCACGTCGTCCGTGAAGTCGCGCGGGTGCGGCGAGGTGAAACGCACCCGCTCCAGGCCGTCGATCTTCCCGCAGGCCCGCAGGAGCTTGCTGAAGGCCTGCCGGTCGCCGATGTCGGAGCCGTAGGCGTTCACGTTCTGCCCGAGCAGGGTGATCTCGGAGACGCCTTCACCGACGAGGGCCTCGATCTCGGCGAGGATGTCGCCGGTCCTGCGGTCCTTCTCCTTGCCGCGCAGCGCCGGGACGATGCAGAACGTGCACGTGTTGTTGCAGCCGACGGAGATGGACACCCAGGCCGCGTACGCGCTCTCGCGGCGGGTCGGCAGCGTCGACGGGAACGCCTCCAGCGACTCGGCGATCTCCACCTGCGCCTCTTCCTGGACGCGGGCGCGCTCCAGGAGGACGGGGAGTTTGCCGATGTTGTGCGTCCCGAAGACGACGTCCACCCAGGGCGCCCTCTTCACGATGGTGTCGCGGTCCTTCTGGGCGAGACAGCCACCGACGGCGATCTGCATGCCGGGCCGCTTCGTCTTCATCGGCGCGAGCCTGCCGAGGTTCCCGTAGAGACGGTTGTCGGCGTTCTCCCGCACCGCGCAGGTGTTGAAGACGACGACGTCGGCGTCACCGTCGGAGCCTTCAGGAGCGCGTACGTAACCGGCGCCCTCCAGCAGCCCGGACAGCCGCTCGGAGTCGTGGACGTTCATCTGACATCCGTAAGTGCGCACTTCATACGTTCTGGTCAGGTCCACTGCCCGGCTCCGGTCACTGCTGCTCATGTGACAAGGGTAGGTGGTGCCCGGAGTGCACCCCGCCCCATGGGTCCCGCGTGCGCCCCACCTCAGGGAGCCCCGCGTGCGCTCCGTAGGCACCGCCCTGGTCATCCGGGCCGGTGAGCTGGCAGGATCGCGGCATGTTCCAGGCGCTCTCCCCCCTCGGCCGACGCCGGGCCCTACAGGGTTCGGTCGCCGCCTTCGTGGCCTTCGGGCTGCTCCTGTGGTGGCTGCTGCCGCTGGGCGAGAGCTCGCCGGGCGGAAAGGTCGTCTTCAGCACGGGGACACGGACCGGCGTGTACCAGCTGTACGGAAACCTGCTGCAGGACGCGCTCGCCAAGGACATGCCGCGCCTGGAGGTCGACCTGGAACAGAGCGAGGGCTCCCAGGAGAACGTGGAACGGGTGGCGACCGGAAAGGCCGACTTCACCATCGCGGCGGCCGACGCGGTCGAGAAGTACAAGAACAGCGGCAAACCCGGCGCGGACCAGCTGCGCGGCTGCGCGCGGCTGTACGACGACTACGTGCACGTGGTCGTTCCCCAGGACTCCCCGGTGGACTCCATCGCAGACCTGAAGGGCAAGAGGGTGGCGATGGGGCAGGCGGGCTCCGGGGTGCTCCTGATCGCGGAGCACGTGCTGGCGGCGGCCGACCTCGCGCCGAAGGACGTCAAGCCGGTGTACGCCGGAATCTCGAAGATGCCGGAGATGCTGGAGACGAAGAAGATCGACGCGTTCTTCTGGTCCGGCGGACTGCCGACCGGTGCCGTGAGCGAGCTCTCCAAGCGGTTCGACATCAAGCTGGTCCCGATCCCGGCCGACCTGGTCGCGAAACTGCACAAGCCGGGCGCGGGGTCCAGCTACTACCGGTCGGCCCTCATGCCGGCGGACACCTATCACGGGGACCGCAACAATGTCGCGGTACCGACGGTGGCCGTGGCGAACCTGCTGGTGACGCGTGCCGGGACGGACGCGACGCTCACCGAGGGAATGACCAGGACAGTGATCAACAGCCGCGACCGCATCGGCAAACGGGTACACGCCGCACAGCGTGTGGACCTGAGGACCGCCATCTACACCGACCCTCTGGACCTGCACGAGGGCGCACAGCGCTACTACCGCTCGAACAAGCCGTAGCCGCCTGACCGGGGACGGCTCCTGGGCGCCCCGCCCCCGGCCCGCTGGAGCCGGCCCTCTGGAGGCCCCCTGAGGCCCCTGTACGCCCGCTCAGGCCCCGAGCATCGTCCGGGGGACCGTCACGGTCACCTTCAGGCCGTGCGGCTCGTGGTGGGCGTACGCGATGGAGCCGCCGCCCGCGGAGAGCAGCGCCCGGGAGATCGACAGGCCGAGTCCTGAACCCTTGATGTTCTGGTGGCCCGCGCTGCGCCAGAAGCGGTCGCCGACGCGGGCCAGGTCCTCGTCGCTCAGACCGGGTCCGTGGTCGGTGACGACGATCGTCGAGACCTCGCCGTTCGAGGCCACCGCGACCTCGACGGACTCCCCCTCGGGCGTGAACTTCAGCGCGTTGTCGATGACCGCGTCCAGGGCACTGGACAGGGCGACGGCATCGACCCAGGCGGTCGTTGCCGGGCACGTCCCGACGAGCGTCACGCCCTTGTCGTCGGCGACCGGCGACCAGGACGCCACACGTTCCGCGGTGAGCTCACCGATGTCGGTGAGCCGCAGGTCAGCATCGGCGTGCTCGGCGAGAGCGAGGTCCAGGAGGTCGTCCAGGACGTGGGCCAGGCGCTTGCCCTCCGTACGGACGGCAGCGATCTCCTCGTTGCCCTCGGGCAGTTCCAGCGCGAGCAGTTCGATGCGCAGCAGCAGGGCCGACAGAGGGTTGCGCAGCTGGTGCGAGGCGTCGGCGACGAAGGCGCGCTGCTGCTCCAGTACCTCCTGGACGTTGTCGGCCATCTCGTTGAAGGACCGGGCCAGCCGCCGAAGCTCCGGCGGTCCGCCGGCGGCGGCGACCCGGGACTTCAGGCGGCCCGTCGCGATGTCGTGGGTGGTGGCGTCGAGGACGCGCACGGGCCGCAGCACCCAGCCGGTCAGCCGCAGCGCGGCGCCGAGGGCGAGGAGCATCGCGCCGATCTCGCCGGCGCCGATGACGAGCCAGCCGTGCAGGATCCTGGACCGCATCTGTCCGGTGGGCGAGTCGGTGACCACGACCGCGACGACGTCACCGTCCCGGATGACGGGGGACGCCACGACGAGACGGTCCCGCTGCCACGGCCAGACCTGCTCCGGGTCATGGCTGCGGCGGCTCTGGAGCGCTTCGTCGAAGGCCGCGCGGATCTCGCCCTTCCTGGGGATGGTCCAGTCCTCGGGCGCGTTGGCCATGATGTCGTCGTCGCGGTAGAAGACGCCCGCGTTGATCCCGTACAGCCGCTGGTACGTGCCGAGTTCCTGCCGGAGCGTCTCGCCGCGCTGTTCGGTGGCGCTGACCCGTGAGCCCTCCGGGCGGTCGGCCACGAACTGTGCCAGGGACGCGAAGCGTGCCGTGTCGTCGATGCGGTCGACGACCACCTTCTGCTGCTGGGCGGCCGCCAGGCTCGCGGCGAGGGGTATGCCCAGGGCGAGCAGGATGGCCGCCATCAGGACGATGAGCAGCGGAAGAAGGCGTGTGCGCACCGGGGCCCGCTACGCGGCGGGCGCGACGAGCCGGTAGCCGACGCCGCGCACGGTCTCGATCAGGGCCGGCATGCGCAGCTTGGAACGCAGTGACGCGACATGCACCTCCAGGGTGCGGCCGGTCCCCTCCCAGCTGGTACGCCAGACCTCGCTGATGATCTGCTCCCTCCGGAACACCACTCCGGGCCGCTGGGCGAGAAGTGCCAGCAGGTCGAACTCCTTGCGGGTCAGTTGGACGACCGAACCGTCGACGCTGACCTGCCGGGTGGGCAGCTCGATGCGTACGGGTCCGAGGTGCAGCGCGTCGTCACCGGGGGTCGCCGCGTCGTCGGGAACGGTGCGCCGGGCGACGGCGTGGATACGGGCGAGGAGTTCCCCGGTGTCGTAGGGCTTCACCACGTAGTCGTCGGCACCGAGGTTGAGCCCGTGGATCCGGGAGCGTACGTCCGCGCGCGCGGTGACCATGATGACGGGCGTGCTGGTCCGCTTGCGGATCTTGCCGCAGACCTCGTATCCGTCCTGGTCGGGCAGGCCGAGGTCGAGGAGCACCACTCCGAAGCCGTTGCCCTCCGGGACGAGGGCCTGGAGGGCCTCCTCGCCGCTGCGGGCGTGGGTGACGGCGAAGCCGTGGCGGGCGAGGACCGCGGACAGAGCGGCTGCTACGTGGTTGTCGTCCTCGACGAGGAGCAGTCTCATTACGGCCCCCTTCAGTTCATCGTTCGTACGTTCACTGTGGATAGACATGCGTTCTCGGTGGTCGGTGACGGCCACGCGCGCGTGTCCCCTGGCAGTCAGGCCGATGGACGCGGACGGCGTCAAGCATGTTCGGGGCGCGGCCCGCATCCGTTACGCAGCCGGTACGCGCCCGAAGCGGCCTTCACGAAGAGTGTCCGTTCGCCGCCGGATCGTTATGCTCAATTTCCCCTCAGATGTAATGACGCTGATCGTGCGGCGTTACTACTGTCCTCCGCAACCGAGGAGGACGGAGCTAGAGGCCGATGACCGAAGTATCGGTGACCAAGGACGCCCTGCCCGCGACCGATGATCTGGTCGTACTGAAGAACGTGAACAAGCACTTCGGTGCGTTGCATGTACTTCAGGACATCGATCTGACCATCGCCCGCGGTGAGGTTGTCGTGGTCATCGGACCCTCCGGGTCCGGAAAGTCCACCCTGTGTCGCGCGATCAATCGCCTGGAGTCGATCGAGTCGGGATCGATCACGATCGACGGAAAGCCCCTGCCCGAGGAGGGCAAGGCACTCGCCCGCCTGCGTGCAGACGTCGGCATGGTCTTCCAGTCGTTCAATCTGTTCGCGCACAAGACAGTGCTCGAAAACGTGATGCTGGGCCAGATCAAGGTTCGTAAGGCGGACAAGAAGGACGCCGAGGAGAAGGCCCGCGGTCTGCTCGACCGGGTGGGTGTGTCCGCCCAGGCCGACAAGTACCCCGCGCAGCTCTCCGGCGGGCAGCAGCAGCGTGTCGCGATCGCCCGAGCGCTGGCGATGGGCCCCAAGGTCATGCTCTTCGACGAGCCGACGTCGGCTCTCGACCCAGAGATGATCAACGAGGTCCTGGAAGTCATGCAGCAGCTCGCGCGTGACGGAATGACGATGGTCGTAGTCACCCACGAGATGGGATTCGCCCGTTCGGCGGCCAACCGCGTCGTCTTCATGGCGGACGGACGCATCGTCGAAGAGGCTGTGCCGGACCAGTTCTTCAGCAACCCGCGCAGCGACCGGGCGAAGGACTTTCTGTCGAAGATCCTGCACCACTGACGACCTACGGCACCCGCACGCCGGATCGCACTTCTTCACCACTCAAAGGATGTTCACCATGAAGCTCCGCAGGGTCACCGCCGCCTCGGCCGCCGTCCTCGCACTCGCTGTCGCCGCCACCGCGTGCGGTTCCGACGACAAGGACGACAGCAGCAGCTCCTCCTCCGGGGGTGGCAACAAGAAGATCACCGTCGGCATCAAGTTCGACCAGCCCGGCATCGGCCAGAAGACGCCGGACGGCTACACGGGCTTCGACGTGGATGTCGCGACGTACGTGGCCAAGCAGCTCGGCTACAGCGAGGACCAGATCCAGTGGAAGGAAGCGAAGAGCGCCGACCGCGAGACCATGCTCCAGCGTGGTGACGTCGACTTCATCGCCGCCTCCTACTCGATCAACGACGAGCGCGCCGCGAAGGTCGACTTCGCCGGCCCGTACCTCCTCGCCCACCAGGACATTCTGGTCCGCGCCGACGAGAAGGACATCAAGTCGCCGGAGGACCTCAACAGCAAGAAGCTGTGTTCGGTCACCGGCTCGACCTCGGCGCAGAACGTCAAGGACAAGCTCGCCCCGAAGGCCCAGCTGCAGCAGTACCCGACGTACTCCGCGTGTCTGACCGGTCTGCAGAGCGGCGCCATCGACGCGCTGACCACGGACGACTCGATCCTCGCGGGTTACGCCTCGCAGTCGAACTTCAAGGGCAAGTTCAAGCTCGGCGGCTTCAAGATGACCAACGAGAACTACGGCATCGGCGTCAAGAAGGGCAGCGACCTCAAGGCGAAGATCGACACCGCCCTGGAGAAGATGGTCTCCGACAAGTCGTGGGACAAGGCCGTCGAGGCCAACTTCGGTCCGGCCGGCTACAAGAACGAGCCCGCCCCGAAGATCGGCAACGTCGTCAAGTAAAGCGGGATCCGACCTGACCGGTGCGTCGTCCTCGTGGGGCGGCGCACCCGTCAGGAGGGCCCTCCCCACACGCGGAAGCACGGGAGATCGTGTTCGATTTTCTTGAAGGTTACAACCTGTGGGAAGCCTTCTGGACGACGGTGCAGCTGACCGTTCTGTCCGCCGTCGGCTCCCTGATCTGGGGAACTCTGCTGGCCGCCATGCGGGTCGGCCCGGTGCCTCTGATGCGCGGTTTCGGTACCGCCTATGTCAATGTCGTGCGGAACATTCCGCTTACGGTAATCATCCTGTTCGCGTCCTTGGGTCTCAATCAGACATTCGGCGCCACCCTCGGCTCGAACGAGATCGACACCACCAACTTCCGGCTCGCGGTGCTCGGTCTGATCCTCTACACCTCGGCGTTCGTGTGTGAGGCGCTGCGGTCCGGCATCAACACGGTGCCCGTGGGCCAGGCCGAGGCCGCACGTGCCCTCGGTCTGAACTTCACGCAGGTGCTCAGTCTGGTCGTGCTGCCGCAGGCGTTCCGTTCGGTCGTCGGTCCGCTGGCGAACGTCCTGATCGCGTTGACGAAGAACACCACGGTGGCAGCCGCGATCGGCGTCGCCGAGGCGGCGCTGCTGATGAAGGAGATGATCGAGAACGAGGCTCAACTCGTCCTGATCTCCGCAGTCTTCGCGTTCGGATTCGTTTGTCTGACACTGCCGACCGGTCTGATCCTCGGCTGGGTGAGCAAGAAGGTGGCGGTGAAACGATGAGCTCGGTCCTCTATGACGCGCAGGGCCCCAAAGCCAAGCGGCGGAACCTCGTCATCTCGGTGGTGTTCGTCGCCGTCCTCGCCGCGGTGCTGTGGTGGATGTACGGCGTGCTGGACGAGAAGGGCCAGCTCGCGTGGGATCTGTGGAAGCCCTTCTTCCACGGAGAGGCCTGGAGCACCTACCTCTGGCCGGGGCTGCAGAACACCCTGAAGGCCGCGGCGCTCGCCATGATCATCGCCCTGCCGCTCGGAGCGGTCCTCGGTATCGCGCGGCTGTCCGACCATGTGTGGGTGCGGGTCCCGGCCGGTGTGGTGGTGGAGTTCTTCCGCTCCATCCCGGTGCTGGTCCTGATGATCTTCGGTCTGGCGCTGTTCTCCGAGTACACGAACGTCAGCACGGACGACCGTCCGCTGTACGCGGTCGTCACGGGTCTGGTGCTGTACAACGCCTCCGTCCTCGCCGAGATCGTCCGGGCGGGCATTCTCTCGCTGCCCAGGGGACAGGCCGAGGCCGCGTCGGCCATCGGCCTGCGCAAGAACCAGACCATGCGGTTCATCCTGCTGCCGCAGGCGGTCACGGCGATGCTGCCGGCGATCGTCAGCCAGCTCGTGGTGATCGTGAAGGACACCGCACTCGGCGGCGCGGTCCTCACCTTCTCCGAGCTGATGGCCTCCGTCAGCCCGATGAGCGCGTACTACGGCGCCAACACCCTGGCCAGCTTCACGGTCGTGGCGTTGATCTTCATCGCGATCAACTTCTCGCTCACGAGCTTCGCGAGCTGGCTGGAACGCCGGCTGCGCCAGGCCAAGAAGTCCACCGGCGCGGTCGTCACCGCGGACGCGGTGGAGGAGCTCAGCACGCCGGGTGAACACGTGGACGGCCAGAAGTAGGCAAGTCCTGCGAACAGGTCACGTCCGGCGTAGAACTGACGAGATGTGAGCAACCGGAGGCAGTGGCGTCGTCGCCACTGCCTCCGTCACTTGACGCAAGCACCGGCAATAGGTTGCATACGTTCTGTGATCGTGTACCCCGCTCCACCTGCAAGTCCCGGTAGGACACTCAGTACGCCGCTCCGGGCAGGGGGCACCGCGCCGTGGACCCGGTGATCATCGTCGGAGCGGGGCCCGTAGGACTCACGCTCGCACTGGCGCTGGCGCGTCAGGAAGTCCCCTCGGTCGTCCTGGACGAGGGCCCCGGCAAAGACGAACAGCGGCTCGCGCGCACGGCTGTCCTGCGCGAGGACACGGCCGCGCTGATCGGGCGCCTGACGGGCTTCCCCGTCGCCGAAACGGGCTTCCGTTGGGCCGGATGGCGGTCGATGCGGCGCAAGCAGGTGATGCGGGAGATCACGTTCGGCGAGGACGATCCCGCGCTGCTGCACCTCCCCCAGCACGTGCTGACCGCCGCCCTGCGCGAGGCGATCGGGACCGAACGCCTGGTCAGGGTCGCCGTGGAGAGCCGTCTCGACTCCCTTGAGCAGGAAGCCGCCGGCGTCACCGCGCACACCCGGGGCCCCAAGGGCACCTGGTGGCGCGGCAGCTACCTCGTCGGCTGCGACGGGCCCCGCTCGACGGTCCGCAAGCTCCAGGACATCCGCTTCCCGGGACGTACGGCCGTGGAACGCCACGCCGTCGCCGCACTGCGTACGGAACTCCCGTGGCCCGGCGAAGCGTTGCTGCACCGCACGCCGCCGTGGCGCAGCTCGGGTCCTCCCGTCTCCGAGGTGATCGCGCGCCCCCTCGCCGACGACGTGTGGCGCATGGACTGGCTGCTGCCGCCGGGCAAGGACCTGGTCACACCGGATCTTCTGGTGGCACGCGTCCGGGAGACCCTCGCGGGCTGGTGCGGGGGCACCACCCCGCCGTACGAACTGCTCGACACCGGGGTCTACACGGTCCACCACCGGCTGGCGCGGCGCTGGCGGGCCGGCCGGGTCTTCCTCGCCGGGGACTCGGCGCATCTGCTCGGCGCACTCGGCACCCAGGGCCTCGACGAGGGGCTGCGGGACGCCGACAACCTCGCGTGGAAGCTGGCCCTCGCCTGGCACCACGGTCCGCACGAGGCACTGCTCGACAGCTACCAGGTGGAGCGGCGCGCGATCGTCGCCGCGCGCCTGCGCGCCGCCGACCAGGCACTGCCGCTGCTGCGGGGCGGAGGACTGCGTTCCGCGGTGCCCGGGGCGGCCCGCGGCCATGACGCCCTCCTCACGGACGGACACCTGGGGCGCGGTCCACTGGGCACGCCGGGGGCGTACGCCGATTCACCGCTCGCACCTCCGTACGCCGAGTCCGCGGTCGAGGTCGACACGGCGCCAGGTGCCTCGATCACCGACGTGCAGGTGACGGCCGAGGACGGTTCGTCCGTGTCGCTGCGGGACCGGCTGGGACGGGGCGCGCTGCTCGTGCTGCTGATCGCGCCGGGGACCGTGGTGTGGGACCGCAAGCACTGGGTGACGGCCGGGATCATGCCGCGGCTCGCCGCCGCCGTGACCGCGCTGCCGCACCGGGCCGAGCTGCTGGTCGCCGAGAGCTACCCGGGCGCGGCGGCGCACACCGTGCTGCTGATCCGCCCGGACGGACACCTGGTCACGGCGTTCGGCGGGGTGCGTCCCGCCGATCTGTACGAGGCCGCGGAGGCAGCGCTGGGTGGCCCCCGGACCACGGCGGAGGCGCCCGCGGGCAAGTCCTGAGAGGGGCTTGTTGCCCCTGTGAAGAGGGTCGCTGTCCAACCACTGACACTGAGTTGACCGGCCCGTACCGTCATGGTCTACTCCGGATCGTGACCGACACCTGTGTGCGCCTGTGGCGGAGGGTCCATATGGACCTCGTCCGCTATGCGGGCTGCGTGTGTCGCCCGTCCTGCTGAATTCGCATCCTCTGCAATCTCGCGCGTGAGGCCCATCGGCTGCCGCGCGCACCCACGCGAACGCTCGTCAGGACGGTACCCGTGTCTGTGTCACCCTCTGCTCCCGCTTCCGCAGGTTCCACCGCCTCCATCGAGGCCCGTACTCCCACCCAGGCAGAGCTCCTGGACTTCGTACGGCGCACGGCCGCCGACGCCGAACTGATCGCCTCCCTGCCGCTCGACCCCGAGGGCCGTACGTGGGTGCGCCTCGAAGGTCCCGGCGGCAGCGAGGCCTGGCTCATCGGCTGGCCGCCCGGTACGGGCACCGGCTGGCACGACCACGCCGAGTCGGTGGGCGCTTTCCTCACCGCGTCCGGCGAACTCAAGGAGAACTCGCTCGTCGCACGGCTGCCCACCGACGGCTGGAAGACCCTCGAACTCAACGAGGGAATCGACCGTGAGCGCCGGCTGTCGGCCGGCAAGGGCCGCTCGTTCGGCCAGCACCATGTGCACGAGGTGCTCAACGAGTCCACCGAGGAGCACGCCGTCTCCGTGCACGCGTACTACCCGCCGCTCCCCCGGATCAGCCGCTACAGCCGCGTCGGCCAGGTGTTGCGCCTGGAGCAGGTCGAGCGCCCCGAGGACTGGCAGTGACGAACGAACGCCCTGTGGCATCCACACCTTCCGGGTCGGCCGAACACCCCGTGGGGATCGACGAGTTGCTGGAACGGGTCCGTACGGACCTGGACCGGGTCGAGGCGGAGGCCGCCCACGACGCAGCACAGGCGGGGGACGCCCTGCTCGTCGACATCCGGTACGCGGCACTGCGTGAGCGCGACGGGCTGATCCCCGGCGCGCTCGTCGTCGAGCGCAACGAACTGGAGTGGCGGCTCGACCCGCAGGGCAGCCATCGCGCCCCCGAGGCCACGGGCCACGACCTGCGCGTCGTGATCGTCTGCAACGAGGGCTACGCGTCGAGCCTCGCGGCCGTCTCCCTGCGTCAGCTGGGACTGCACCGGGCCACGGACCTGGTGGGAGGCTTCCAGGCTTGGCGAACGGCGGGACTGCCGGTGGAGACGACTGGGGCCACGACCACGGCTTGAGGGACTCCGGCCTCGGCCTGCGGCTGCCACCCGTGGCCCGCCCCACCGCTGCGAACCCGGGCCCGAGCGCGATGGGCGCCCCCGCGCGTCCACCGTGCCCGGACCCTGCTCCGGAATCGCAAGAACCCAAATCCCCCCGTGAAGCCCCAGTTGAAGCCTTTCGGCTCCCTCAGAACTCCTCGTCGCCGAGGAACTCCGTGTCCTCGCCCTCTTCCTCAAGCGCCTGGCGGACCACACGCAGGGCGGTGCCCTGGGAGTAGCCCTTGCGGGCGAGCATGCCCGCGAGGCGCCGTATGCGCTTGTCGCGGTCGAGACCGCGCGTGGAACGCAGCTTGCGCTCCACGAGTGCGCGTGCGGTCGTCTCCTCCTGGTCGGAGTCGAGCTGTCCGACCGCCTCGTCGATCAGCGTGGGGTCCACACCCTTGGTCCGCAGCTCCTGGGCGAGTGCCCGCCGGGCGAGACCCCGGCCGTGATGGCGGGACTCCACCCAGGCATCCGCGAAGGCGCCGTCGTTGATCAGCCCGACCTCTTCGAAGCGTGACAGCACCTCGTCCGCCACGTCGTCCGGGATCTCGCGCTTGCGCAACGCGTCCGCCAGCTGCTTCCGCGTGCGCGCGGTCCCGGTGAGCAGACGCAGACAGATCGCCCGCGCCTGCTCAGCCGGGTCCTTCGGCTGCTCCGCCTTCTCGGCCCTCGACGAGGAAGGGGCGCCTCCGTCCTGTGCGTCGCCGGACGGCTCCCCGAAGCCACTGCGACGGCCGCGCCCCCGCCGAGCACGGCCTCCACGCCCGGGAACGCCCTCGTCCCGTTCTCCTCCGTCCCCACCCTTGTCCTCGTACGGCCGGCCACCGGTGCCGCGGCCCGAGCCGGCAACCGACGGACCGCCGCCTTCCCATGAACCGTCACCGCGCGACGTACCACCGCCGCCTCGCCGACCGCCTGCGGACCGGCGGCCTCCCCCGCGCTCGCCGTATCCCCCGTTCATGCCCGATCCCGAGGCACCGGGACCGAACGGCTCGTCCCCGCCGTACGGTCCACCGTCCTCGTGCACGCTGCCGCCCTCGTCCGCGCCACCCCTGTCGGCAGAGCCGAAGTCTCCCCCGTGGCCCTGCCCTTGAGGGGCGACGGGGTAGACGTACTCGGCCCAGTCCGTTCGTCGTGTCACGGACTAGCTCTTGGCCGCCGCGGCCTTGGGCTTGACGGTCTTGGCCGCGGGAGCGGGAACGGTCTTCGCGCCCTCACCTGCCGCGACCGGCGCCGCCGCGTCCGCGCCCGGCTCGGCAGCGGGCTTTTCCTTCTCCGCCTTCACACCGACGCCCAGCTTCTCCAGGATCTTCTTCTCGATCTCGTTGGCGAGGTCGGGGTTGTCCTTCAGGAAGTTGCGCGCGTTCTCCTTGCCCTGGCCGAGCTGGTCGCCCTCGTACGTGTACCAGGCACCGGCCTTGCGGACGAAGCCGTTCTCCACGCCCATGTCGATCAGGCCGCCCTCGCGGCTGATGCCCTGCCCGTAGAGGATGTCGAACTCGGCCTGCTTGAAGGGCGGTGCGACCTTGTTCTTGACGACCTTGACGCGGGTGCGGTTGCCGACCGCGTCGGTGCCGTCCTTCAGGGTCTCGATACGACGGATGTCGAGGCGCACCGAGGCGTAGAACTTCAGCGCCCGGCCACCGGTCGTGGTCTCCGGCGAGCCGAACATCACGCCGATCTTCTCGCGGAGCTGGTTGATGAAGATCGCGGTGGTCTTCGACTGGTTGAGCGCGCTGGTGATCTTCCGCAGTGCCTGGCTCATCAGACGGGCCTGCAGACCCACGTGCGAGTCGCCCATCTCGCCCTCGATCTCCGCACGCGGCACGAGGGCCGCGACGGAGTCGATGACGATGAGGTCGAGCGCGCCGGAGCGGATCAGCATGTCCACGATCTCCAGAGCCTGCTCACCGTTGTCCGGCTGCGACAGGATCAGGTTCTCGATGTCGACGCCGAGCTTTTTCGCGTACTCGGGGTCGAGGGCGTGCTCCGCGTCCACGAAGGCCACCTGGCCGCCGGCCTTCTGCGCGTTCGCCACGGCGTGCAGGGTCAGGGTCGTCTTTCCGGAGGACTCCGGGCCGTACACCTCCACCACTCGGCCACGCGGCAGGCCGCCGACGCCGAGTGCGACGTCGAGGGCCGTCGAGCCGGTGGGGATGACCTCGATGGGCTCATTCGGCCGCTCGCCGAGGCGCATCACCGCGCCCTTGCCGAATTGCCGTTCAATTTGTGCGAGCGCGGCGTCGAGCGCCTTCTCGCGGTCGGTTCCTGCCATGGGTTCCACCCGATTTGCTTGTGTCGATCGCTTCACGTCAAAGACGCTAACGCCTGCCACTGACAATCCGCCCCGACGCCCGTCCAGCCTGTGGATAACTCGGGCACTTCCGCATGAAATCCCCGCCCGCATCCCGTTCCGGGCTTCGCCAGAGCCTCCATAAGAATGGATGTTCGATTTTGATGTCAAGCGCATCCCGCACCGGGGCGGGGGTGTGTCGCGGCCGTGCCGCCGGACCGTTCCGGGGCCGTGCGCGCAGCCCGGAACGACCTCAGGAAGAGGCGCGGGGCCCGTCGCCCTCACTCGGCGGCGCCCCCTCGGAGCCTCCGTTCCCCCGGGAACCTCCGCGCAGCAGCTGCCGTACGCGCTTCAGGAGGGTTCCCGAGCCCCGTTCCCGGCGCCCGTGCACCCGCGGGTCGTCCGTGACGGCGTACCGCTTCACGTACGCCCCCAGGAAGGCCTGCAGGGTGGCGACGGCGGGGATGGCGATCAGTGCGCCGACGGCTCCGAGCAGGGCGGTGCCCGCGATGACGGATCCGAAGGCGAC
>NZ_JBHXTO010000040.1:0-67948 GCF_042677425.1 Streptomyces sp. NPDC127119
GGAATCCGGTCCTGAATGCTGCGCGGATTGGTCGATCACCCGATCCGGCGCACTTCTTTTTCAGACCAATCCGCGGGCTCCCCGGCTACGGATTAAGCAAATTCAGGTCTGCGGATTTCCGCTGTTGTATAACCGGATCATGATCTATCACGTAGTGCCGCTCGGTGAGTGGAGCGCCCGCCCCGAGGCCCCGTACGCGCCCGCTTCCCTTGCGCAGGACGGTTTCATCCACTGCGCTCCCGACGAGGAGACCGCGCTGGCCGTCGTGAACGCCTTCTACCGGGCCTCGCCCCGGCCGCTGCTCGCGCTGGTCCTCGACGAGGCCCGGCTCACGGCACGGCTGGAGTTCGAAGCGGCGGACCCCACCCCGCCGCCCGGCGTCGGCGCGGACGTCCTGTTCCCCCATCTGTTCGGTCCCGTGAACCGGGACGCCGTCGAGCGCGTCCTGGAGATCCGGTGGGACGACGACGGCCGGGCGGTGGGCCTTCAGCCCCGGGAGCCGCGCGAGCGCTCGTAGTGCCGCCGCACCCGCTCACGGTTGCCGCAGTCGCCGGACCGGCACCACTGCCGGGTGTGACTGCGGCTGCGGTCGAGGAAGAACCACCCGCAGCCCGGCCCCTGGCACCGCCGGAGCGGGGCCGACGGCCCGGACAGCAGCTCCGTGGCCTCCAGCGCCAGTAGCCGTACGACGTCCATCGGGCCCGTGACGTCCAGCTCGGGGCGCAGGGGCAGGGCCGACGCGAACTCCGCCCGCTGCCAGGCGTCCAGGAAGAAGCCGCGCAGCACGGCCAGGTCCTCACGGCGGGGCGGGCGGTCGTCCACCGAGGAGTCGAGCAGTCGGTGCAGCGCGTTCCGCAACCGCCGAGCCGCCCGCAGCGCGTCCGCGGCGGAGTCCGGGTCCTCCGCGGCGGCGGCCAGGAGCGCGTCGACCCGGTCGGCGGACAGCAGGCCGCTCACGCCCGCCCAGGTGAGGAGCGCCGCGGGATCGGACACGCGGTCGGCCGTACGCCGTTCGTCGAGCCGCCACGCGATCGTGTTGGCGAAGTCCAGCACCACGTGACCGCCGATCAGTGCCGACGCGGTCGTTTCCATGCCACACATTCTAATACCCATAGACGCTGATGACTGTTAGCCTCGTGATATGGACCGGTCACCTCCGCAAGCCAAGGGCTCCACACCGGCGCCGACAGCGACAGTGACGGCGTCGGTCCAGGGGACGGCCGGTGACTCCCGTCGGGAGGGCTTCGTCGCGGGCATCAAGGTCGGTACGGGCCTGGCCGCGGCCGCTTTCGTCCTGGCCGTCACCTTCGGAGCGTTCGCCCGCACGGAGGGCTGGGGAGTCCTCGCCCCCATCGTCTGCTCCCTCGTCGTGTTCTCCGGGTCCGCCCAGTTCGCCCTCGCCACCGCGCTGGCGGGCGGCGGTGGAGTGCCGACGGCCGTCGCGGCGGCGGCGCTGATCAACGGCCGCTTCATCCCGATGGGCGTGGCCGTGGCCAAGGACCTGCGCGGTGGCCGCATCCGCCGGGCACTTGAGGGCCAGGCCGTCGTGGACGGCTCCTGGGTGGCAGCCCATCTGGGCGGTGGCCGCTTCGACCGCTGGAAACTGTTCGGCGCCACCGCCGTGCAGTGGCCCGCATGGGTGGCGGGCACCGCCCTGGGCGTCGTCATGGCCCCACCGGAGAGCCTGGTGGAGTCGCTCGGCCTCGATCTCGTCTTCCCGGCCTTCTTCCTGCTGCTCCTGCTCGACGAGCTACGCGGGTCACGGGCGGCACGCGCGGCGGCGGCGCTGGGCGCGTGCCTCGCCGCCGTGCTGGTCATCTGGGTACCGGCCGGTCTCGCACTGCTGGGGGCGAGCGCGGCGGCCCTGCTCGGGTTGCGCAAGGGACTCGTACCGCGGGACACGCGGGATACGCGCGGCACTCGCGACTCGCACGGCTCTCGCGACACGAAGGAGGCGGGCGGATCGTGAACCAGTGGCATCTGTGGTCGGCCATCGTCTGCGTCGCGCTGATCAGTTTCGCGTTCAAGGCGGCGGGGCCCGCGGTCCTCGGCGACCGGCAGTTGCCCGCGGCGGCGCGCGGTGTCATCGCGCTGCTCGCGCCGGTGCTGCTCGCCGGACTCCTCGTCGTCGACGTGGCGGGCCCGCGGTGGACGGCGCTGGACGGACCGCTGCTCCTCGGACTCGCCACGGTGGTGGTCGCACGGCTGTCACGGGCACCGATGCTGCTCGCGATCCTCGCCGGCATGGTCGCCACGGCGCTCATCAGACTGGTGTGGGGCTGACGGACCGCCCCCGACGGACCGCCCGCGCCCGTAGAACTCTCCCTGTACCAACACCTATCGACGTATCAACACCCATCGACATCACGGAGCCGCCGGCATGTCCGAACCGATCACCCCGCTCTCGCTCGGCACCTGGCCCACCCCGGTCGAGCCGATGCCCAGGCTGGCCGCCGCACTCGGTCTCGGGCGGGACGACCTCTTCATCAAGAGGGACGACCTCACGGGACTCGGTGGCGGCGGCAACAAGATCCGCAAGCTGGAATGGACGGTCGCCGAAGCGCTCGCGAACGGCGCCGACACGCTCGTCACCACCGGTGCTCCGCAGAGCAACCACGCCCGGCTCACCGCCGCTGCCGCCGCCCGCCTCGGCCTGCGCGCCGTGCTGGTGTTCCCGGGCGAACGGGGGACGGCCCGCTCCGGCAACCTCGTACTGGACGCGTTCCTCGGTGCCGAGATCGTCTTCAGCGGGGTGACGGGACAGGAGGCGCTGGCGGACGCCGCCTCGCGGGTCTGCGACCGGCTGCGTTCGGAGGGGGCACGCCCGGCGCTGCTCCCGTTCGGCGGTTCGAGCGCGCTGTCGGCCCGCGGTTACGTGCGCTGCGGCGAGGAGTTGATGACCCAGGTCCCCGGTCTGCGGACCGCCGTCGTCGCCCTGGGGTCCGGGGCCACGATGGCCGGACTCGTCGCGAGTCTGGGCGCGGAGCGCACGCTCGGCGTCGACGTGGGAGCCGTGGACGACGCCCGCCGGCGGGTCGAGTCGTTCGCCGTCCCGCACGCCCCGGACGTCCGCGCCGGCGATCTGCGCATCGATCGCGGCCACATCGGCGCCGGCTACGCGCGCCTCGGCAGGAGCGTCGAGGAGGCGATGACACTGAGTGCCCGACTGGAGGGAGTCGTCCTCGACCCCACGTACACCGGGCGTGCGATGGCGGGACTCGTCGCGGCGGCCCGTCGCGGCGAGATCGTCCCGGGTGACCGGACCGTCTTCCTCCACACCGGCGGGCTCCCCGGGCTGTTCGGGCACGCCGAGGCACTGGCGTTCGCCGACGACATGCACCGGACCGGCTGAATACGGGGTGGCTTGTCCCGAGTCGTGTTTCGTTCGGCGGATTGTGTCTACCGGTACTACATGGTCCAGTCGATGCGAGAGACAGAACGAAAGTACGAGGTCCCTTCCCCCGCGGACACCTCCTGGCTGCCCGAGTTGGCGCGTGTGGACGGGGTCGCGGCCGTCGTCGACCGCAGCCCCGAGGAGCTGGACGCGGTCTACTACGACACCGACGATCTCCGCCTGTCCGGTTCCTCGGCCGTGCTGCGCCGCAGGACCGGTGGCACCGACGCCGGTTGGCATCTCAAGCTGCCGCTGTCGGGCGACAGCCGCGAGGAGATCCGCTCGGCCCTCACCGACACCGTCCCGGACGCCCTGCTCGACCTGACCAGGTCCCGCACCCGCGGGGCGGAGCTGACCCCGGTGGTCCGTATCCGCTCAACACGCGAGGTACGCCACCTCGTTGACGCCGACGGCACGACGCGTGCCGAGCTGTGCGTCGACTCGGTCCGCGCGGAGTCCCTGCGCGCCGACGGCCGGCATGCGGCGTGGAACGAGCTGGAGGTCGAGCTGGCCGAGGACGCCGACCCCGCCCTCCTCGACGCCGTGGAGAAGAAGCTGCGCAAGAAGGGGATCGCGCGGGCGCACTCCCCGTCCAAGCTGGCCCGGGCCCTCGACGAGACCGTGACCACCACGGCCGAAGCCGCCGCCGCACCCGACGGGCCCGCCGGCCCGGACGACGATTCCGCGGGCGCCCAGGTCCTCGCGTACGTGCGGGAGCAGATCCGCGCCCTGACCGCCCTCGACCCGGCCGTGCGACGCAACAGGCCCGACTCGGTGCACAGGATGCGGGTCGCCTGCCGTCGTCTGCGCAGCTGTCTGCGGTCCTACCGGTCCGTCCTCGACCGCGACGTCACCGACGAGGTCCGCGGCGAACTGAAGTGGCTGGCCGGCGAACTGGGCGCCGAACGCGACCAGGAAGTACTGATGGAGCGGCTCAGCGGCGAGATCGAGGCGCTGCCGGAGGAACTGGTCCTCGGCCCCGTCGGCGCACGGTTGCGGGTGTGGAACGTCGTCGACAGCACGGAGTCCCATCTGCGCAGCCTCGACGCGCTGGGCTCGCGACGCCACCTCGACCTGCTCGACTCCCTCGCCGCGCTGCTGGAGCACCCGCCACTGCGGGCCGAGGCCGCCAAGGACGCCGAGAAGGTCATGGCCGAGGCCGTCCTCAAGGAGTACGGGCGACTGGCCGCGCGCATGACCGACGCCCTGGAGCTGTCGCCCGGCCCCGAACGCGATGTGGCCCTCCACGAGGCCCGCAAGGCGGCCAAGAAGGTCCGCTACGCGACGGAGGTGGCCCGTCCGGCTCTGGGGAAACCGGCGAAGAGTCTGGGCAGGCGGGTCAAGGCGGTGCAGAAGGTTCTCGGCGACCATCAGGACAGCGTGGTGGCCCGGGTTGCCCTCAGGGACCTCGCCGTCGCCGCCCAGACCGCGGGCGAGGCCGGCTTCACCTGGGGTCTGCTGTACGGCACCGAGCAGGCCCGCGCGGAGAACAGGGAACGGGAGCTGCCCGCGGTATGGGAACTGGCTTCGGATCCCGTCACGCGCGAGAAGATCGGCCGGTAGGAAACCCCGACAGCGGAATCCCCGGCAGAGCCCCCGCACCGCAACTGGCCCGTGCCGCTACGGGCCCGGGCTGCTACGGGCCCGCGCCGCAACGAGCCCGCGCCGTCACGAGCCAGCGCCGTCACGAGCCAGCGCCCCCGGAGTCCGCGGAGGTGCCGGAATCCCCGGACAGCAGGGCGTCCAGATCGTCCACGAACAGGTCCGGGTCGAACATCAGGTCCTGGGCGTCGGGCGCCGGGTCCGCGTCGCCGTCCGGACCGAGCAGCCCCTGCTCGGTCCAGATGCACTTGCCCGTCCGCGTGTACCGCACCCCCCAGCGCTCGGAGAGCGCCGTGACCAACTGCAGTCCACGCCCTCCCTCGTCGCTCTCGGACGCGCGGCGGATCCGCGGCATGGTCAGGCTGCCGTCGAAGACCTCGCAGATCAGCTCGGCGCCGTACAGCAGCCTTAGCCGCACAGGTCCCTTGGCATGGCGGACGACATTGCCCACCAGCTCGCTGACCAGTAGTTCCGTGGCCGGTACGAGGTCGTCCAGGCCCCAGTCGGCCAGTTGCCCGCGAACATGGCGGCGGGCCTGGCCGGCCGCCTTCGGGTCCTTGGGGAGCGGCCAGGCGGCCATCCGGTCCTCGGGCAGCGCGTGCAGACGGGCGACGAGGAACGCCGCGTCGTCGGCCGCCTGCTGGTCGGCCGGCAGCAGACCGGCCGTCAGCGTGTCGCAGAGGCGCTCCAGGTCCGCGTCGGTGCCGTCCTCGTGGGTGGTGTGCAGGAGCCGTGCCAGGTCGGCCATCCCCGCGTCGATGTCCCGCTTCGCCGACTCGACCAGGCCGTCGGTGTAGAGCACCAGCAGACTGCCCTCGGGCACCGTGATCTCGACCGTCTCGAACGGCGGCTTCGCCGCGCCCAGCGGCGGATCGGCGGCCGGTTCCGGGAAGTGGACACTGCCGTCGGGGTGCACCAGGGCCGGCGGCGGATGGCCCGCACGGGCGATGGAACAGGTCCGGGTGGTGGAGTCGTAGAGCGCGTACAGACAGGTGGCGTACGACTCCTCGTTCATGCCGCCGACGATGTCGTTCAGGTGGCTCATGATCTCGTCGGGGGGCAGTTCGAGGTCGGCCAGGGTGTGCACGGCGGTGCGCAGCCGGCCCATGGTGGCGGCCTCGGGCAGGCCGTGGCCCATGACGTCGCCGACGACGAGGGCGACCTGGCCGCCGGAGAGCGGGATGATGTCGTACCAGTCGCCGCCCACGTCCATGCCCTGGCCCGCGGGGAGATAGCGGGCGGCGGCCGTGCACGCGGCCAGTTCGGGCAGTCCCTGGGGGAGCAGGCTGCGCTGGAGTTCGCGGGACCGGGCGTGTTCGGCGTCGTACAGCCGGGCCCGTTCCAGGGCCTGGGCGACGAGGGCGCTGATCGTGGTCAGCAGGGTGCGTTCCTCGTCGGTGAGCAGGCGCGGCCGGTCGAAGGAGACGACGCATACGCCGAACGTGTGCCCGGACGCGGCCAGCGGCAGGAACGCCCAGGCCTGTTTGCCGGCCCGGGTGGGCATGTCGACGCGGGTGGGCGAGTGCGTGGCGAACTCCGCCGCGGAGGACAGGAACAGCGGGGTGCCGGACATGATCGGCTGCCAGGCCGGGTCGCCGGGGCCGCGGGGGCGGCTGTCCAGCTGGGCCAGGAACTCGTCCGGGTAGCCGACGGATCCGACGTGGTGGAGCCGGTCGCCCTCGACGACCTGCATCAGCAGCCCGGTGGCGGCGAACGGCGGCAGTACGCGCCGGGCGACCGCCTCCACCACGTCCTGGGTGGTCGTCGCCTTGGCGAGATCCGTGGTCAGCTCGGCGATCCGGGCCGCCCGTTCGGCCGTGGCCAGCTCGGCCGACCGGCGTTCCTCGGCCCGGCGCCGCTTGTCGGTCACGTCGGTGAAGTAGAGGGTGCGGCCGTCGGGACCCGGGACCAGCCGCAGGTGGTAGAGGATTCCCGTGTCGGGCGTGCGGACGTCGAAGCCGACGGGCGTCTCCTGGGCCGCGGCCTCCCGACAGCGCTCCTCAAGGCCGGGGATCCGCCGGGCGGAGGGGAGGTCCCACAGGACGCGCCCGAACAGCTCCTCCTCGGAGAAGCCCAGGGTGCGTTCGGCCTCCAGGTTGGCGAAGGTGATCCGCCACCGCTCGTCCACGGACAGGAAGCCGTCGCTCATATGGCGCAGGGCCCGGCTGAGGGCGTCACGGGCGGTGCGGGACTCGTTGCTCTCCCAGCCCACGCCGATCATCCGCAGCGCCTCGCCCCCGTCGTCGTACGTCGCCCGGCCGCGGGCCCGGGTCCAGCCGTACGAGCCGTCCAGCCGCCGCACCCGGTACTCGGCCTCGAACACGGTGTGGTCGTGGATCGCCCGCTGCGCCGCCGCGAGCGTGAAAGGCAGGTCGTCGGGGTGGACGATCCGCATCCAGTTCTCGATCCGCCCGGTGAAGTCGGCGGCCCTGGTGCCGTACAGCTCCAGGGCGGCTTCGTCCCAGATCAGCTCGCCGGTGCGGATGTCCCAGTCCCACGAACCGACGCTGACCTCCTTGAGCGCCTGCCGCAGACGGTCCCCGTGCAGCTCGGTGTGGACGGGCCCGGACGGCATCGGCGCCTGGAGGATGCGCTCCTCGGCCCAGCCGACGACGGCCCGCAGGAAATCCCACTGCGCGGGGGTGGGTTCGCCCCGGTCGCCCGTCAGCAGGGTGAGCGCGCCGATGCGGCGGTTCTCGCTGGACACCGGCAGGGCGGCGAGGCCGGACCCGGTCCGGAAGGCGTCGCCGGAGCCCAGGGGGACCCACACGCCGTTGCCCTGGTGGAGTGCCAGGGCCGGGGCGGACGGCCCCTCCTGGTCGACGATCTCCCATGAACGGGTGAGGGCGGACGGCAGGCCGACCGCCGACACCAGTCGCAGGGCGGACATGGGCCCGCGCAGGTGGATCGCTCCACCCAGCGCGCCCAGCTCTCCCATCGCGTGCTGGAGCGCCAGCCGGAAGACCTCGCTTTCCGTGGCACCGGGGGCCACCGTGCCGAGAAGATCCAGCCGTGCGTTCATATTGCGAACCTTAACGCTCCGACCTCACCTGAAACCTTGCTTCGCAGGTCTCTTACGCCGGTCTCCGGCAGGACAGCCCCGAGGGGACGCTCCCTGGGGAGCGTCCCCTGAGGGCGCCCAGAAGGGGCGCGGGGAACGGCGTGACGAGCCACGACGTACCCGCATCCGACGCACCGGCCTCCCGGCGGAGCCACACGCGGAGCGCTCAGCCGACGACGCGGCCCAGTTCGATCCGGTCGATGTGCGGTGCCCAGGCGCTCGCGTTCGCGAAGGTCACCTTGTTGGAGCCCTTCCTCAGGTCCACGGGGATGCTCAGCGTCCAGTAGTCGTGCCACCCCCAGGTGTTCTTGAAGGTGGCTCTGACGGGAGCGGCGGTGCCCACCGTGATGTCGGCCGTACGGGACATGATGTCCGTGTTGTAGGCGTGGCCGTTGTCGCGCCGGTCGTTGTGCGCGTAGTGGACGACCAGGACATGGCGGCCGGCCTTCGGGGCGTCCACGGTGAACTCGGCGGTGCTGGACGCGCCGTTGCCGAGGTCGCCGATGTACGAACCGGCGGAGGCGTACGCGGAGTCGACGAGCCGGGCCCCGCCCGCCAGGGTCGCCGAGGCACCCTCGTAGGAGAGTGTGCCGGCCGTCGAACCGGCCCCGGAGACGTCGAGCGAGCGGACGGCGGCCTGCTGGGCCGTGGCCCGGACGCGGTTGTTGCCCGCCACGAGATACAGCCGCAGTGGCTGTCCGGGCGCCGCCGTCACCGTCTCCCCGTGCAGGTCGAGCCGGACCGCCGCGGAGGCCTGCGGGATCACTGTGTAGTACCCGTCGCGGGGTGCGTAGACGTCGAAGACGGCCTGGTCGCCCGCGCGCAGGACCAGGGCGCCCGTGCCGGCACCGGCGGAGGAGGAGTAGTCGAAGGACGGCTTCCCGCCGAGGTCCGCCAGCGTGGCCTCGTAGGCGGCGGACGGCTCGGCGGCGGTACGGGCGGTCAGGTCGACGCGGTCGAGGGTGACCTCGGCGTCGCCCTTGGCCAGGGTCAGGACATGGGTGCCGGCGGACAGCTCGACGGCGAGGTCCTTCTTGGCGCGGTAGGTCCAGTTCTCGGTGGAGGGATAGCTGACAGTGACCGGGTCCCGGCCGTCGACCGACAGTTTCTGCGTGGCCGGTGTCCCGGACTGGTTGCCGTACAGGATCGCCAGGTCGTACGTCCCCGCCCTCGGGACCGTCACCGTGAAGTCGACCTTGCTGGTGGCCGTGTTGAGCGAACCGACGTCCTTCGTCCCGGAGGCCGCGTATCCGTTGGCGTTGCTCACCGTGCCCTGGGTGTACACCTGACCGCCGGTGACGGCCGCGTCCTCGGCCTCGTACGAGCCGGTCCACGGGACGACGGGGGTGGACGGGGTGTCCGAGCCGCCCGGTGTCAGGACGATCCGGTAGGCGGACATCTTGTGCAGGCGGCGCAGCGGGACGGTCACCGAGCCGTCGGCCGCCACCTGGACCTTCGTCCGTGCGAGGACGCGCGGAGCCGCGTGCCGGCCCTCGTAACCGGACCAGGCCGCCTCGGCGACGGTCGCGGTGACCGTGCCGCCGAAGACGGACCGCGAGACGTTCCGGACCACGACGTCGGAGTCACCGGCGGAACCGCCGAGCAGGACCTGCGCCTGACGCCTCGTCGTGTCGTACGAGGCCAGTCCCTGAAGGGTGTCGATCGTGTTGGCCTGCGGAGGGGTCACCTTGACGGTGTCGCCGGTGAGTCCCGCGTACCAACGGAAGAACCACCAGCCGCCGTTGGGGATGTTCGAGCGCACCACGTTGCCGTCGAGGTTGCCGGCGGCGTCCCAGTAGGCCTGGTTGGCGTACACCTTGTTCCGTTCGAACATCGAGACCCATTGGGCGAGTTGCCCGGGCACCGACAGGTCGCGGCGGTTGGCGTACTCGTCGATGTTGATCTTCAGTGGTGCGATGCCGAGGTCGCGTTCGACGGAGCGGTAGGTGTCGTAGTGCCCCTGGAAGTCCCGGAGGGAGCCGGAGCCCAGCTCGTGCCAGGTCATGACCTGGGGGAGTACGTTCTCCCGTTTCGCGAAGGCGAGAAAATCGGTCAACAGGCGTGTGTGGTAGGCGGATTCGTTCGGGCCGGCGACCCTGGCATCGGGGTCGACCGCGCGTATCCGCTGGTACACCGTCTTCCAGTCCTTGAAGAACCGGTCGCGGCCGGCCTCGTACCGGGCCTGGTCGGAGGTGCCGAGGTTGTACCAGATCTGGTCGGGTTCGTTGAACGGGATGTAGACGAACCGCTCGCTGTTCGGGTCCGCCGCCACCTCCTTCACGATCTTGTCGACCTTGGGCAGATAGTCGTCGATGCCGAGATCCTCGTACGGCCACTTGGCGTAGATGTCCTGCATCATCACGTTGATCTCGCCGCCGCCGTTGCGGAAGAACGACCTGGAGACCGTGAGTGCGTCCCCGTTGGGATGCTGGGCGCCGCCCTCCGGCTTCTGCGAGATGCTGGTGATCTTCAGGGGTGCCAGCGCGGCGTCACTGGGCACGCCGTCGTCGCTGAGTCCGTACAGCGTGCCGTTGGCGCCGCGCATCACCGGGCCCTCGGAGGCGGCGAGATCGACGGTGACGCGCTGCGGCGCGGCGGCGGCCGTGGCCCCCGACGCGGGAAGGGTGCCTGCCATGGCGCTGACTCCAAGTACGGCGGTGAGCAGGGCGATCCGGGTGCGGGACGCGCTGCGGGATCTCGTACGAAGGGGAGTGGGGGAGGGTGTGCGGGTGGGGGTGATCACGCGGTCGGACCTCCGGTCATTTGACGGCTCCACTGGTGATTCCGGACACGATGCTTCGCTGCGCCACCAGGAAGATGGCGACCATGGGCAGGCTCATCACCACGACGTACGCGAAGACGAGATGCCAGTTGTCGAGGTAGAGCTGCGCACTGGCGACCTTGTAGAGGTTGAGCGGCAGGGTCGCCCGCTCTCCGCCGCCGAGGACGAAGAAGGCGTAGAAGATGTCGCTCCAGGCGTAGAGCGTCACCATGATCGTGGCGGTGGCGATGACCGGTCTGAGCAGCGGCAGCACGATCCGCAGGAAGATCCGCAGCGGCTTCGCGCCGTCCATCCGCGCGGCCTCCTCCAGCTCCGGCGGGACGGCCCGGACGAAGCCGGTCATGAAGAAGATCGACGTGGAGAGGTACATCCCGGTGTAGACGGCGATCATGCCGGGCCGGGTGCCCGCGAGACCGAGCTGCCGCAGTTCCATCACGACGGTGATGACGGCGGGCGGCAGCAGCAGCCCGCTGATGCACAGCGCGTACGCAGCCGACACCAGTTTGGACTCGCGGCGCGCGAAGACCCAGGCCGCGCCGGCGCCGAGAACCAGCACGAGGGCGACCGAGGGCACCACGACCAGCAGGGAGTTGAGAAAACCACGCAGCATCTCGCCCTGGCCGACGGCGTCCTCGTAGTTGGCCGCGGGCTGCCACTGCCGGGGCAGGTCCAGGTTCGGCCGGATGGCCTCGGCCTGCGGCTTGGCGGAGGTGACCGCGACCAGCCACAGCGGTACGCCGACGGCGAGGACGGCGAGCAGCAGGACGAGCGCGGGACGGCCGTAACGCCACACGGGACGCGTGGCGGACGGACGTCTGACGGCATGAACCACCCCAGTGCTCACAGCAGTTGCTCCCTTCGGCGCAGTCCGACGACGAGCGGGATCGCGACGGCGACCACGACCAGGAAGAGGACGAGACTCATCGCGGAGGCCTGGGCGTAGAGGCCCTGTCCGAAGATCCGGAACATGTAGATGTTGAAGACCTCGGTGGAGGCGGCCGGGCCGCCGCCCGTGGTGGCCTGCACGATGTCGAAGGTGTTCATCGAGCCGATCAGCGCCGTGGTGACGTTGAAGGTGACGGCGGGCGCCAGCATCGGCCAGCGCACGGACCAGAAGGTCCGCCACGGCCCGGCGCCGTCACACTTCGCCGCTTCCAGCATCTCGCCGGGGATGCCCTTGAGGCCGGCCAGATAGATCAGCATGGACAGGCCCATCCACTTCCAGCCGTGGATGACGGTGACCAGAACGAGCGTCCAGGTCGTCGAGCCGAGCCAGGGGATGTCGGTGCCGAGGACGCCGTTGACCGCGCCGTCCTGGTCCAGCAGGGCCTGGAAGACATAGCCGGTCGCGAGCGCCGAGATCAGCACCGGCAGGAAGAAGACGGCCCGGAAGAACCGGTTGAAGCGGCTGTCCGCCTCCAGCAGCAGCGCGAGGGCCAGCCCGAAGCCGTTCTGGAAGAGCGCGGCGAGGGCGGCGTACAGCAGGGTCGTGCGGATCGCCCGCAGCAGGGAACCGTCGTCGGCGATGGTCCTGAGGTTGTCGAGGCCGGTGAAGGCGATGTCCGGGTGGTACGAGGACCAGTCGGTGAACGGGTAGTAGAAGTTGAGCAGGTTCGGCACCAGGAAGAAGGCCGTGAAGACGGCGATCGCGGGGAGGGCGAACCACCACGGATGGTGGACGGCGTTGCGGGACAGCCGCCCCGCTCTCCTCTCCCCGCTCTTCCCGGCGGGCGCCGGATGTCGCGCGCGCCCGCGTGTGCGTACAGCCGTGTCCGCCATCAGAAGCCCCTCAGCGTCGTCAGCGTCCCTGGGATCTCTAGAAGCCGGGTGCGCCCTGGGCCTTGGCCACCTGGGTGAACTGGTCCTGGATCGCCTGGGCGACCTGCCGCGGGTTCTTCTTCCCGTAGATCATGTCGGCGAGGTACAGATGGGTGTCGGGGGCGACGATCGCTCTGGCCTGGAAGACGCCGATGGCCGTGGGCAGCGCCTCCACCTGGGCCGTCGAGGCCTGGGGGAGGCCCGCGGGGGTCGGCACGGACGGCTGGACCGAGGGGATCTTCATCGCCTTGATGTAGTCGGCGTAGTCGGGGCCCAGCCAGAAGGCCATGAACTGCCGGGAGGCGTTCTGCCGCTTCTCGTCACCGGTCCTGAACGCCACGACACCGTTGGTCTGGTCGGGCGAGTACATGCCGGTGGCCGAGGAGTTGGCGATCGGGAACCAGCCGATCCTCTCGTCGATCTCGGCCGTGGAGTACTTGGCCTGCAACTGGCTCTGGAAGGACGTGACGTTGAGGACCATGCCGGACTCGCCCTTCCAGAGGGAGTCGGCCTGCCCGGTGAAGGTGCCGGTCCTGTAGTTCTTCTGCGCGAGCCCCGCGTCGAGCAGCTTCTCCTTGTACTTTTTGATGGCGCCGACCACCACCGGGTCGGTCCACTTCTCCTTGTTCTCGTTGAGGCCGGCCCACCACTCCTTGTCGAGATCGGTGAGCTGGACCTGCATCTGCCACTGCAGGGGCCACTTGTCGCCGCCCGCCTCGTAGAAGCCGGCCGCGTCGGTCCTGTCCCTGACGGTCCGGCCGAGCGCGAGCAGTTCGTCGTACGACTTCGGGAAGTCCTTCTCGGAGAGCCCGGCCTCCTTGAAGATTTCCTTGTTGTAGTAGACGCCGAGCGTGGCGGGACTGGTGACGATCGCCGCGTACCGCTTGCCGTCGATGACACCCAACGACTTCTCCGTGTCGCCGAGTTCGGAGACCCACTCCTCGCCGTCGAGGGTGAGCAGGTTCTGCTTCGGCTGGATGAACGGCAGCGTGGAGACGGACGGCTGCCAGAACATCAGGTCCGGCTTGTCGCCCGAGGCGAGCTTGGTCGGCACGTTCTGCTCGTACAGGTCCGGGACGGCTTGTGTCTCGACCTGCGCGCCGGTGGCCTTCTCGAAGGCGTCGACGACCTGCTCGGGCGCGTTGAGCGTGTTCTGCGCGGTCCACATGGTCAGCTTCACGCCGTCCAGACGGGCCGTCGGGTCGACCTTCGCCTGCTTGCCGTCCGGACCGGCCGGGGAACCGGAGTCCCCGGCGGTGGGGTCACTGCACGCGGTGGCGGACAGGGCGGCGGCGCATATCAGCGCCAGCGCGGGCAGGGCTCTTCTCTTCATGACGTGCCTTTCGCGAACGGGGCTCGGGCAGGGGCATCAAGAAGCGGTCCGGCGCGGGCGGCACACGGTCATGGGCGCCCGGGCGGCGGCCCCGAGCTCTCCCGCACCACCAGCTCCGGTACGGAGACGGGGTGCGGGCCGACCTGCGCGGACTCCTCCAGCACGGAGTGCAGGAGACCGAACGCGGACCGCCCGAGGCCGGTGAAGTCCAGGCGTACGGTCGTCAGCGACGGGGTGAGGAAGGCGGAGTGCGGCGCGTCGTCGAAGCCGGCCACGCTCACGTCACCGGGCACCGACCGGCCCTTCTCGTGGAGGGCGCGGATCACGCCGAGCGCGAGGTCGTCGTTCCCGCACAGGATCGCGGTGACCGCACGATTCCCGGCGAACCCCAGACCCGCCGCGTGGCCGCCCGCCGGACCCCAACTCCCCTGTACGGCACGGGGTTGCGGGGCTCCGGCCTCCTTCAGCGCCTGCTGCCAGCCGGAGGTACGGGCGCTGGTGCGCCGGGTGCTGGAGGGGATGGCGACGTAGTGCACGGTCTCGTGGCCGAGGGAGAGCAGATGGCGGGTCGCCTCGTAGGCGGCCTCGCGGTCGTCGGTCCACACCCAGGGGCGGTCGCCGCCGGGCGGCCGGGCGGGGGTCTCCACCACACCCACGACCGGCAGTCCCTCGGGTACGGCTTCCAGGGCGCGTACACCGGCCGGATCGTACGCGATCACGATCAGACCGCCGCCGGTGTCCGCCGCCCGCTGCACCTGCGCGGCGACCTCGGCCCCGTCGGTCCCGTCCGGCGATTCGAGGACCCCGATCCCCACGGCGTACGAGGAGGCGCGGGCCGCCTCCTCGATGCCCTGGAGGATCGAGGCGTAGCCGTAGTGCGTGGTGTCGGCGGTCAGTACGGTCACGGCCCTGCTGCGCCCGCTGGCCAGGGCGAGCGCGGTGGAGCTGCGGCGGAAGCCCAGTTCGTCGATGGCCGCGAGGACCCGCTCCCGGGTGGACGGCTTGACGCTGGGGTGTCCGTTGATCACCCGGGAGACGGTCTGGTACGAGACACGGGCAGCGGTGGCGACGTCCCTGATGCTCACCGAGCGCCTTGTGTGACCGGTCACATTCATGCCAGGATTGTGACCGGTCACATGAGGCTCGTCAAGAGTCCGTAACCATGGATTCACGCGACCGACTCGGACGGCTCCCGGGGGCGGTCATGGCGCCCTCAGTGGTGACCGGGGGCGGTCATGGAGAGGGGGAGACGTTGACCGACACGTCGGACACGGTGGGTGCGGCGGGTGCGGGCCGCACGGGCGCTCGGCGGACGATCGCCTGGGGGCATCGGGCGCTGGAGGCGGAGTTCGCCGTCGGCCCCGACGGAGACCTGCGCCTGGTCCGGCTCGCGCACCCCGGTGACCAGGGGCCGACGTCCGGCGCCGACGCTCCCCTCCCGCTCGTCGAACTCACCGCCCTCGGCCACGGAAGCGGCTGGTCGGGACCGCGCTTCACCGGCACCGCCCTCGGCCCGCGCCTGCGCCACCGCTCGCACACCACCGAGGAACACGACGGCTGGACCCGCCTGACCGTCGAACTGCACGACCCCGGAACCGGGTTGACCGCCTTCGCCGAGCTGGCCTCACCCCTCGGTCTGCCCGTGCTCCGCTCCCGCGTCCGGCTGCGCAACGACGGCTCCGCGCCGCTCGTCGTGCAGTCCCTCAGCAGCCTGCTGCTCGGCGCGCTCCCGCCGCCCGGCCGGCTCGACGTCCACCGCGCCCGCAACGACTGGCTTGCGGAGGGCCGTTGGTACGCGGAACCGCTGAGCGACACCGTCGCCGACATCGGCGTCGACGTCCACCAGCACGACAGCCGGGCCGCGCTCTCCCTCACCGGGCGCGGCAGTTGGTCCAGCGGCGGCCACCTGCCGATGGGAGCCCTCACCGAACGCGGCGGCGGCCGGGCCTGGTTGTGGCAGGTGGAGTCCCCGGCGGGCTGGCGCTGGGACGTGGGCGAGCGCGACCACGGTACGTATCTGGCGCTGAACGGGCCGACGGACGCGGAGCACCAGTGGCGGGTCCGGCTGGAACCCGGCGACGAGTTCACCACCGTGCCGGGTGTCCTGGCCCTCGGCACGGGGCTCGGCTCAGGGACCGGCTCCGCGCCCGGCTCCGCGCTCGATGACGCCTTCGGTGCCCTGACCTCGTACCGCCGTGCCGTGCGTCGCCCGCACCCCGACCATGTCGCGCTGCCCGTCGTCTTCAACGACTACATGAACACGTTGATGGGTGACCCGACGACGGAGAAACTGCTCCCGCTGATCGACGCGGCGGCCTCGGCCGGATCGGAGTACTTCTGCGTCGACTCCGGCTGGTACGACGACAGTACGGAGGGCTGGTGGGACAGCGTCGGCGAGTGGCTGCCGTCGTCGCGCCGCTTCCCCGACGGCGGGATCCACGCCGTCCTGGACCGCATCCGCGAGCGCGGCATGGTGCCGGGCCTGTGGCTGGAGCCCGAGGTCGTGGGGGTACGCAGTCCGGTCGCGTCCGAACTTCCACCGGAGGCCTTCTTCCAGCGGGACGGCGTACGCCTGGTGGAACAGGGCCGCCACCAGCTGGACCTGCGGCACCCGGCCGCGCGGGCCCACCTCGACAAGACGGTCGACCGGATCGTCGGCGACTGGGGCGTGGGCTACCTCAAACTGGACTACAACATCCTGGTCGACCCGGGCACATGCGCGCCCGACGACCTCTCGCCCGGCGCGGGCCTGCTGGGCCACGCCCAGGCGTACCTGGGCTGGCTCGCCGAGGTGCTCGAACGCCACCCGGCCCTGGTCGTCGAGAACTGCGCCTCCGGCGGGATGCGGATGGACGGGGCCACGCTGGCGGTCACCCAGCTCCAGTCCACCAGCGACCAGCAGGACCCGCTGCGCTGCCCGCCGATCGCCGCCGCCGCGCCCACGGCGGTCCCGCCCGAGCAGGGTGCCGTCTGGGCCTACCCGCAGCCCGCCTTCGACGACGACCTCATCGCCTTCACCCTGGGCGGGGCACTGCTCGGCCGCGTCCATCTCTCGGGCCACCTGGACCGGATGTCGGACCGCCAACTCGCCCTCGTACGAGGCGCGGTGGCCGTCTACAAGTCGATCCGCGGGGACCTGTCCGAGGCCCTGCCGTTCTGGCCGCTCGGTCTGCCGGGATGGACGGACGAGTGGACTGCCGTGGGCATGCGGGTGCGTGGAGACCGTACGGCGTATGTGTCGGTCTGGCGCCGGGGCGGAGGTGGCCGAGAGGGCGTGGACGGCGGGGAGGGTGGTGTGCTGCTTCCTGTCGAGCACCTGGCGGGCGGGGGCCGGGAGGTGACCGTGGAGATTCTCCATCCGGCGCCGCCCTCGTCCTCGTCGCGCTCCGTGGGTTCCGCCGGCTCGGTGGGTTCGGTGGGTTCGGTGGGTTCGGTGGGTTCGGCGGGTTCGGCGGTCTGGGATGGAGGCGGAGACGGAGGGGGAGTGCGGGTCACGTTGCCGCGTACGCCCGGTGTGCTGCTGATCCGCCTCACGGCGACCCCGTAGCCGGCGTCCTGGGCCCTCTGGGGAAGGGGGAATACATCCGCCGGGGGCCCGGTTGTACGGCTCGTGAATGACATGGCCCCATCAATTGAGGTGGGTGTCCGGGGGTGCGAAAGGAGGCGTTCATGGCTGCCAGAGGTACGCGTCCGGTGGTGACGTTGAAGTCCACGGCCGGAACCGGTGCGACCTATGTGACGCGGAAGAGTCGCCTGAACGACCCCGACCGTCTGGTCCTGCGCAAGTACGACCGGGTGGCGGGGGAGCACGTTCTCTTCCGCGAGGAGCGATGAACCAGGCCGTCGCCCTGCGGCGTACGGCTGTAAGGAAGGAAACCCCATGAAGCTCGGTATTCATCCCGTGTCCCGCCCGGTCGTCTTCCGCGACCGCGCCTCGGACGCCATGTTCCTCACCCGTTCGACCGCGCCCTCGGCGACGACGATCGAGTGGGAGGACGGCACCACGTATCCGCTGATCGACGTGGAGGTCTCGTCGGCCAGCCACCCCTTCTACACGGGAACCGCGCGGGTCGTCGACAGCGCGGGCCGGGTGGAGCGGTTCGAACGGCGGTACGGCCGTACGGCATCGACGTCCCGATGAATCGATGACCTGATGAGGAGGGCACAGTCATGAAGGTGCGCAAGTCGTTGCGTTCGCTGAAGTCCAAGCCCGGAGCGCAGGTGGTGCGCCGGCGGGGCGTGGTGTTCGTGATCAACAAGAAGGAACCGCGTTTCAAGGCCCGTCAGGGCTGACGCGGCGCGGCACGCAGCAGGGCCCGGCCCCCGGAGAGGGGGGGGCCGGGCCCTGTCCGCGTCACGGTCGATCCCGGCGCCCGGGCCGTACGCGGCAGCCCGGCGCCTGAGCCGTCCGCGGCGGTACGCGGCCGGATTGACGGATTGGCGTCCGTCCTCGCTGGGCAGGGAGCCAGGGAATGTCATGTCATGTGCACGACTACCTTCCCCCCCCACAAGGAGGTCGACCATGCACGTCCGCAAGCTGACCAGTGGACTCGCCGCCGCCCTGGCGGTCACCTTTTCCCTGCTGGGTGGCCAGGCCGTGGCCGCCCCGGCCCCGGTCGCGGACCACCTCGCCGCCGCCCGGGTCGTGACCTACGACGCGAGCGGTTCCGCGGAGTTCAGGACCGCGGTGGACCGAGGCGCCGCGATCTGGAACGAAAGCGTCGACGCCGTCGAACTGCAGCCCGTCGCGTCCGGACAGCGCGCCAACATCCGGGTCCTGGCGGACAACGGCTGGCCCCGCGCCCTGACCACCTCGCTCGGCAACGGAACCGTCTACATCGGACGGCAGGCGGTCGATCAGGGCTACAACACGATCCGCATCTCGTCCCATGAGCTGGGGCACATCCTCGGTCTGCCGGACCGCAAGCCCGGCCCGTGCACCAGCCTGATGTCCGGTTCCAGCGCGGGCGTCGCGTGCACGAACCCGTACCCGAACGCGGCCGAGAAGTCCGAGGTCGAGGGCAACTTCGGCGGTGAGCTGGCGCGGGCGGCCGGAGCGGTACCGGTCGGCGTCACGATCGTGGACTGACGCGACGCGCGCTGAGTCACCGAACGCGCGCAACGAAATACGAGAGCAGCCGTACGCCCCGGAAACGGATCGCGCGTTCCGGGGCGTACGGACCCGATCCGACGTCCTTGTCCGAAGTTCCGGTCCGAGGTCCCGATCCGAAGGTCCGGTCCGAAGGTCCGATTCGACGTGCTGGTCCGCCCGGGGCCGCCCGTCAGCGGGTGTCGACGTCGGCGCGGGTGACGGCGTGGGTGTCGGCGAGCAGCCCGATCCGGGCCGTGATGTGTTTGCCGACCGGCTCTCTTCGGACCTCGAAGCCCTCGCAGATGGCCATGACGATCTCCAGGCCGTGCTGGCCCACCCGGCCGGGATCCGCCGCCCGGGCCACCGGCAGGACCGGATCGCTGTCCCAGACGGCCACTTCGAGCAGGCCGCCGACGATCCGCAGAGCGAGCAGGACCGGCCCCGGCGCGTACTTCAGGGCGTTGGTGACCAGCTCGCTCACCACCAGCTGGGTCAGGTCCATCGCCCGGGCCGTGACGGGCACACCGTGTTCGGCCTGAGCCTGTGACAGGAAGTCGGCCGCGAGATGACGGGCCTCGGCGATGCAGAGCGAATCGCCTTCCAGAGCAACAGTGGTCTCTATACGGCCACGCTGCGGCGCCATACGGCCTCCGCCCTTGATCAAAGATTCCATGCAGTTTGTCCTCACCCGGTGCTCGCCCGCATGTACCCCCTCTTTCGCAACCTACGCATCCGCTGTCGGCGAAATTCGACCCGCTGTTCCGGCGACGACTTCGACGCGGAACGGAAGATCCGGCGCCGGGTTCACGCGTCGGCTTCATGGGGTGAAGCCGAGGTGGAGCCGCGGTGGAATACCGGTGGGAGTAAGCCCGGGGGGGCGCGGGTAGTGGCCCCATGTCGCGGGAAAGCGGGACGTGGAGCCTGGGGAGGTCACACGTCCCGCTTTCCCGCCGTTTTCGTGTGTCCGTACTCCGCTCGGCGATTTTTCCGAGGATGCCCCCGGATCAAGGCGCGGCAGGCGCATCGGCCCTCGGCGATGGCACGAATTGCGAATCCTTTGAACGCAGGACATGGCCCTCTGCGTATTGCTGGTGACCGGGAGCAAGGCTTCAGCGAGGGATGGGCATGGGCAACGCGGGTGCCGCTTCACAAGAGTTGGTCGCCGGAAGGTATCGGCTCCAGGAGGTCGTCCACCACGAAGTGGGCTGCGTCTGCTGGTACGGGGAGGACATCGAGTACGCCCGCCCGCGGCTGCTGACGCAGACGCAGCTTCCGCCCGATCCCATGGAGGACCGGGCCGGGTCGGCCGTCGCACGGATCACCCACGCGTCCGACGTCATGGGACTGCGGTGTCCGGGCGCGGTGGCGAGCGTCATCGACGTCGTCGAGGAGAACGGCAGCCTCTGGACGGTCGTCGAATGGATCGACGGCATGCCCCTGGGCGAGTTCCTCGACCAGTACGGGCCGCTCGACCACGCGCGGGCCGCCCGTATCGGGCTCGACATCCTGGATGTCCTGGAGTCCGCGCACGGCGCTGGGTTCGTGCACGGCGAGCTGAGCCTGGGCCAGGTGTTCGTGCGCGACCACGGCGGCGTCGCCGTCTCCGGGTACGGTCTGGCGGGCGCCGGTCCCGGGGCACGGCTCGGCGCACCGGCGTACGCGTCCCCCGAGCAGGCCCGTGGCGAGGCCTACGGGTCGTCGGCCGACCTGTGGGCGCTGGGCGCGCTGCTCTACACGATGACCGAGGGGCGCCCGCCCTTCCGCGACCGCGGCCAGCCCGAGGCGACCCTCAAGGCGATCGTGAGGCTGCCGCTGCGCAGCCCGCGGCACGCCGGCCCGCTCGCCCGGATCATGCAGGGACTGCTCCGCAAGGACTCCCGCGAACGGCTCACCGGGCCCGTGGTCCGCGACGCCCTCGTCCGTATCGTGAACGACGACCCCGCCGCCGCGGAGGCGTCCCTTCCGCAGTCGCGGCCCTCGGTCCACCGCGTGATGAGCCTGGCCCGGGGGAGAAAGAACCTCGGCCGTGCGGCGCTCGTCGGGACCGCGGTCGCCGCCGTCGTCGCGGTGACGATGACCGCTCTCGCCGCGACCGGCGACGGTTCGGGCGACGACGTCTCGGCGTCCGACGCGACGGCCTCGCGCCCCGTCCCCGTCCTCCCGACCGCCGACACGGACGGAGCGGGTACGCCGTCATCCGCGTCCCCCACAACCTCCCCCTCGGAGTCCCCTTCTCCCTCCTCCTCACCGTCACCCTCTCCCTCCCCCTCTTCCCCCGCTTCCTCCTCCTCGTCCTCGGCTGCGGGGAAGCTTCCGGCGGGCTTCCGTGCCTTCACGGCGTCGGAAGGCTTCGCCGTCGCCCTTCCCAAGGGCTGGCAGCGGATCAGCACGAAGCGCGCCGAGGACGGCTCGTACCGGGTCGTGTTCGGCGCCGACGGCGACCCGCGGGAACTGGCCGTCACCCACAGCACGCGCGTCGGCTCCGACCCGGTGGCCGTGTGGCGGGACACCGTCGAGCCCTCGCTCCAGAAGGAGCCCGGTTACGACAGGCTGGGCGCGATCCGCGCGACGACCTACCAGGGCCGCAAGGCCGCGGACATGGAATGGGTCGACGAGTCGGAGGGCACGCGCGTGCGTACCTTCGGCCGTGGGTTCCTGATCGGGGGCGGCGAGGGTTTCTCGATCCGCTGGGAGACACCGGCCGCCGACTGGGAGGAAGCGGACAACCAGCAGGCACTGAAAACGTTCCTGGCAACTTTCCGCGGCCTCCCGAACTGACCGATCACTTCGCCGGATCACCCCGCCGGATCACCCCGCCCGATCCTCCCGACCGGTCAGCCCGACGGATCCCGCACGAGACCGCTTGCGGCGATGACGGTCTGCTCCTGTTTCCTCGCCCCCCCCGGAGCCGCCGCGCCCTCCCCTAGGGATGCCGGCCAGGGCCCTCGGGGTGGGGAGTCAGTGGGGTGGGGGAGAGGTCCGTTGGTTCCTCGTCGCTTTCCAGGAGAGTGTTGGCGGAACCGATGATCCGTGGATCGGCCGTGCCGACGGCCTTCTCGTCCTTCGCCG
This sequence comes from Streptomyces sp. NPDC127119, assembly GCF_042677425.1. NCBI lineage: Bacteria > Bacillati > Actinomycetota > Actinomycetes > Kitasatosporales > Streptomycetaceae > Streptomyces > Streptomyces sp. NPDC127119. The sequence goes on from NZ_JBHXTO010000040.1 coordinate 22,152, forward strand.
TGTAGTCGCAGAGCAGCAGCAGATGACGCATGGCTTCGAGGCGGGCGCGGCGCTTGTCGTTGCTCTTCACCACGGTCCATGGCGCGTACGGCGTGTCCGTCGCGCGGAACATGTCGACCTTCGCCTCCGTGTAGGCGTCCCACAGGTCGAGGGAGGCCAGGTCGGTGGGGGACAGTTTCCACTGCCGGACGGGGTCGACCTGGCGGATGGCGAACCGGGTGCGCTGCTCACCGCGCGACACCGAGAACCAGAACTTGATCAGCACGATGCCCTCGTCGGTGAGCATCTTCTCGAAGATGGGCGCCTGCGTGTAGAAGTGCCGGTACTCGGCCGGGGTGCAGAAGCCCATCACGCGTTCGACCCCGGCCCGGTTGTACCAGGACCGGTCGAAGAAGACGATCTCGCCGGGGCCCGGGAGATGAGGGACGTAACGCTGGAAGTACCACTGCCCGGCTTCCTTCTCGGTGGGCTTGTCCAGCGCCACCACATGGGCGCTGCGCGGGTTCAGGCGTTCGGTGAACCGCTTGATGGTGCCGCCCTTGCCCGCCGCGTCGCGCCCCTCGCACACCACGACGACCCGCCGGCCGGTGTCCCGTACCCACTTCTGCAGTTTGAGCAGTTCTATCTGCAGGATCCGCTTCTGCCGCTCGTAGGACCGCCGGCGCAGTTTCTGCTCGTACGGGTAGTTCTCGCGCCAGGTGTCGAGGGGCTTGCCCTCGCCGTCCAGGAGGACAGGCTGTTCGGGTCGCTCCTCGTTCACCAGCAGTCCGGCGAGCAACTCCGTCTCCACGGACGGTTCTTCTCCGCCGTCGGAGGCCGGCACGTTCAGAGGATCAGCCACCTGTGGTCCCTTCATAGCCTGGCGGCAGCGCCCGCCGACGGACCGGCGTACGAGTCCCGCCTCCGTCAGAATGGCATGCGGGCGAGCGCCCGGCGCCGTGCGGAACGGTCAAGGCCGCCCGTCCCGGACGTCCGTCTGCCCAGTACCCCGCCGACGCCCTCCCTCACGGCGGGATCCACTGCCGGGGCCCGCCGCCCGCACTGACGACGGGCCGCGTTGACGACGGGCCGAACGGATCCGGCCAATGCACGCCCGGTTCCCGGCCCCCGTGCAACTCCCGTCTCGGCTGACGGCTCTTAAGTGGGTACGGGACGAGTCACGTAAGGAACGCACACGGGGGAACCATGCTCAAGTTCCACTTCACGGACGCAGATATGGCCCGTATCCGGATGGCGGGCGGCCCGGATCCCATGTGGGAGCTGCTGCTCAGCCTGCATCTGCTCGGCGGGAACGACGGATCGGTCGTCTTCGGGGCGTGGAAACGGCGGATCCGCAACCGCCTGCCCGGCAGCACCCGGCTGCTGTTCGATCTGGCGCCGCCCCGGGGATATTCAGCCGACTTCCTCACTCCGGCGCCTGATCGCGGGGGCCTCGAAACGGGGATCGACGCCGTCCTGTCCACCCCGCGCGGCGGGCTCAGACGGGACATCGCCCGGCTCGCCGCGGCCCGCAACCTCGGGGCGCGAACCCTGTCGCTGGCCGAGGCGGGCTCCGACGCGATGCGCAGCCTCGGCACGGCCATGCGCGGCTACTTCGACATCGCGCTGCGCCCGTACTGGGCCGAGGTGAGGAACGCGATCGAAGCGGATCGAGCCGTCCGGGTGCGGGCGCTCCTGGACGGCGGCACCGAGGGCATGCTGTCCACCCTGCATCCCGCCCTGCGCTGGCAGCCCGGTGTCCTCACGGTGGCCAGCGCCTACGACCGCGACATCCGTCTCGACGGCCGCGGCCTGCTGTTGCTGCCCTCCTTCTTCTGCTGGCGGGCGCCCATCACGCTGCGCGATCCCGGTCTTCCTCCCGTGGTCGTCTACCCGGTCTCCCACGATCTCGGGTGGTCGCAGGCCGACGACGGCAGGGGCCGTGAGGCCCGTGAGGCACTGGGCGCCCTGCTCGGGAAGACCCGCGCCGAGGTGCTGGCGGCCGTCGCGGACCACGGCGGGTCGACCAGCGATCTGGCCCGGCGGCTCGTGGTCTCCGCGGCGTCGGTCTCGCAGCATGCCGCGGCGCTGCGCGACTCGGGCCTGATCGTCACGCAGCGCCGTGGGCAGAGTGTGCATCACAGCGTCACCCCTCTCGGAGGCGCGTTGCTGGACGGCCACCGGCAGATTCCGCAGGCGCCCCTGCACAGGTGTTAGTACATGCGTACGTGCTGTCACATGAACAGTCGAGTGCAGGCGTTGCGTACGTGCCTCGATCGAGTACCGGCGTCGAGTACCTGCGTGGCGGGTCGGGTGACCCTGTCCGCGGTCGTCCGTGTTCGTCCACGGTCGTCCGCGGCCGTACGCCGTCAGTTCGCCGCGACTGTCTCCGGTGAAGGAGCACGGTTGCCGTGCCAGTCCAGGATCAGGACCGTGGCGTCGTCGCTGAGGTTGCCCCGGCAGGCTTCCGAGACCGTGGCCGTCAGCGTCCGTACCGCCTCCCGGGGGTGCAGCGCGCGGGTGTCGTGGACGACCCCGGCCAGGTCGACGGCGGCGGCACCGCGGTCCTGCATGCCGTCGGTGAGAAGTATCAGCCGGTCCCCGGCCCGCAGATCCAGTTTCTGTTCGCGGTAGGGGATCGGCGCGGGCACGCCGAACGGCAGATTGACGGCGAGCCGGACCTCCTCGACCGCCCCGTCGCGCAGCCGCATCGGCCAGGGATGACCGGCGTTGACCAGTCGGCAGACACCCGACGCGAGGTCGATGCACAGCAGCTGCCCGGTGGCCAGACCCCGGCTGTGCTTCAGCAGCGCGTGGTGGGCCTGCTGGGCCTGTCCGACCGGGTCGCAGCCACTGCGGCGGGCCCCACGCAGCGCACCGAGCAGCAAAGTGGCCAGCAGGGCGGAATCGGTGTCGTGGCCCATGGCGTCGGTGATCGACAGATGCAGCGTGTCGCGGTCCAGGGTGTAGTCGTAGGTGTCACCACCGATGTCGTCGGCCGGGACCAGCCCTGCGGCCAGCGTGAACTGCGACGACTCGCAGCTGGACGCCGTGGGCAGCAGCTGGTGCTGGATCTCCGCGGCCAGGCTGGTGTCGGTGGTGCGCCGGCGCAGGTGGTACAGGTCGGTGAAACGGCGGTCCGTGACGATGATGTAGGCCAGCGCGTGTGCCGCTTCCCGCACCTGTCTCAGTACCGTGTCGTCCGCGTGCTGCAGGGTGACTTCGAGCACGCCGATGCAGTCGCCGCGGTTGGACACGGGCGTGATGATGCGTTGGTTGCCCTGGCCGTCCGCCTCCACGTGCTGGCGCTGGCTCCGCAGCACCATGCCGTGCACACTGCCCTCCAGGTCGATCGGCTCGGTCCGCTCCGCGTCCTCGGCGACCGGGGCCAGCCGTACCAGCCGATGACCGATGAGGTCGACGAACAGGAACGAAACGTGCTCCGCGCCGAAGCGCTTCTGCAGGTTGCGTGCCACCACGTCGACCGACTCTCCGGGTGGCGCGGCCTCCGCAGAGGCCAACAGCTCACCCAATTCCAGATCTCCACCATCCACGACGACCTCCCATCGGATTCCGTTCCTTCTGCCCCGACTTTCCTGGACCTCACTTAATGTGACGCGTATCGGGGGTGTGTTCGAACACGCATCCGGGGCGCGTTTGGGATCATTCGGAGCGGAGTCGGTTGTGAAACGTGGCGGTACGGGCCGGAGTGCGCGGCTCACGGCCCATGGAGCCGTTTCCACGGCCCTGGCCCTGCTCAGCGACCGGGCGCTCCAGGAAATCCTGGACGCCGCCGGGACGACCGGTACCGGTATCGGAGGCAGGACGACCCTGCTGGAGGTCGCCGGAACACGGGTCTTCGTGAAGCGGGTGCCCCTCACCGACCTCGAACGGCAGCCGGGGAACGTACGCTCCACGGCGAACCTGTTCGAGCTGCCGCTCTTCAGCCAGTACGGCGTCGGCGGGCCGGGGTTCGGGGCCTGGCGGGAACTCGCCGTGCACACCATGACGACGAACTGGGTGATCGCGGGCGAGTACGACGGTTTCCCCCTGACGTACCACTGGCGGATCCTGCCGGACTCGGCGCCCCTGTACGAGGAACTGGCCGACATGGAACGGGCCGCCGCGAGCTGGGACAGCGGCGGATCAGCCGTACGCCGCCGGATCGACGCCCTGCGGCACTCCTCGGCGAGCATCGCGCTGTTCCTGGAGTACGTCCCGCAGAACGTGCACCAGTGGCTGGGGCAGCAACTGGCCGCCGGTGACGAGGCCGCCGACCGGGCCTGCGCCCTGGTGGAGCGCGGCCTGGAAGCAGGCACCTCCTTCATGAACAGCCGGGGCCTGCTGCACTTCGACACCCACTTCGAGAACATCCTCACCGACGGTGAGCGCCTCTACTTCGCGGACTACGGCCTCGCCCTCTCCTCCCTGTTCGAGCTGACGGGGGAGGAGCGCGCCTTCTTCGACCGGCATCGGAGCTACGACCGCTGCTACTCGGCCGGCTATCTGGTGAACTGGCTGGTCGCCACCCTGTACGGGAGGGACAGGCGCGCGGCGCAGGTGCGGGCGTACGCCGAGGGCGAGCGTCCCACCGGAGTTCCGGCGGGGGTCGCGGCGGTCCTCAGCCGCGACGCGCCGCTCGCCGAGGTGATGGCGGACTTCATCCGCCGACTCACGGACGAGAGCAAGCACACGCCGTACCCGCTCAAGGAACTCCAGCGGATCGGTGCGGTCCGCAGTGCGTCCGGCGGCTCACCGGTGTGAGCCGTCAGGCGGGCAGCCACTTGCCGAGGGCGTCGATGAGCCGGTCAAGGGCCGGCCGCTCGGCGGAACGGTCCGTGACGACCGTACGGCCGTCGAACCGCAGCGTGTACTGGAACAGATCGGCCGCGCCCCGGTCCACGGTGGACGCGGGCACGTCGTCCAGCGCCGGGTCCCCGAGCAGCGTACGCAACCGCGTGAACTGGGCCGCGCTGCTGCGGCGTACCTCGGTGTCGCCCTTGTCGCTGGTGCGGACGGTGCCGTCGCCACGCAGGACCACTTCCTGCTGAACACCGGCGAAGCCGCCGGTGACGGTCATGGTCACCAGCTTCTGCCGCTGCCCTGCGGTGGGCACCGGGGACGGGCTCACGGAGGGCGGGGCGGTGACCGAGGCGGAAGCCGCGTCCGTCGCCGGAGGGGGCGAGGTCGGGGTGGGACTGGGGCTGGGGGGTTCGCCGGACGGGGAGGCGGAAGGAGGAGCCGTGGCGCCGGCCGAAGAAGCGGTCGTGGTGCCGGCCGAAGGTTCCGACGACCGCGCCGCGTCCTCACCGCCGTCTCCGGAACAGCCGGCCAGGCTCAGTACCGTGGCCGCCAACACGGCCGCCGCCGTCGTACTCCTGGGCATCGCGCGCACTCTGCCTCCACCCGCTTTCCGCTCGTCGGACCGGGGCGACTGTCGGTCCCGGCTGCCATGCTGTCAGTTCTTCCGTGATACGAGGAGGCCGCATGTCCGAGCCGTCCGTTCTCGCCGCGCTGGTGGCCGGGTTGCGAGGAGGGTCCATCGAAGTCGTCGACCTCACCTCGCCGTTGTCGTCGTCGACCCCGGTGCTCCAGCTGCCGCCGGAGTTCGGCCAGACCCAGGTGTTCACCCTGGAGGAGATCAGCAGGTACGACGACCGGGGGCCGGCCTGGTACTGGAACAACTTCCGCAGCGGCGAGCACACGGGTACCCATTTCGACGCCCCGAACCACTGGGTGACCGGCAAGGACCTCGCCGACGTGGCGTCCGTACCGGCGGGGCGGCTGATCGCGCCGGCCGCGGTGCTGGACTTCACCGCCGAGGCTGCCAAGGACCCGGACTTCCTCGTGGAGGTGGACCACGTGCGGCGATGGGAGGCCGAGCACGGGCCGCTGCCCGACGGCGGCTGGCTGCTGCTGCGGACAGGGTGGGACGCCCGCTCGCACGAGCAGGAGGCGTTCCTGAACGCGGACGAGAACGGCCCGCACACCCCCGGTCTGTCGCCGGAGTGCGCCCGCTGGGTGGCCGAGGAGTCGCCGGTGATCGGCCTCGGCGTCGAGACGGTGGGCACCGACGCCGGACGCGGGCACACCTTCGACCCGGCCTTCCCGTGCCACTCGTACCTGATGGGCAGTGACAAGTACGGGCTCACCCAGTTGCAGAACCTCGCGGCACTGCCCCCGACCGGCGCCGTCGTCGTCGCCGGACCGCTGCCCATCGTCTCGGGCTCCGGATCCCCGGCCCGGGTGCTCGCCCTGGTGGAGCACTCATGAAGGTCGCGGAGGCCGTCGGACGCGCGCTGTACGCGGCCGGGGTCGGCCAGGTCTTCGGCGTCGTCGGATCGGGCAACTTCCATCTGACCAACGCCATGGTCGCGGCGGGAGCACGGTTCGTCGCCGCACGCCACGAGGGCGGCGCCGCGACCATGGCCGACGCCTACGCCCGCACGAGCGGCACGGTGGCCGCACTGAGCGTCCATCAGGGACCCGGCCTCACGAACGCGATGACCGGCATCGCCGAAGCGGCCAAGAGCCGTACGCCGCTGCTGGTGCTGGCGGCCGAGGTGACCGAGCAAAGGTCCAACTTCCACATCGACCAGGAGGCGCTGGCCCGGGCGGTGGGCGCGGTCCCGCTGCGGATCACCTCGGCCGACCACGCGGTGGAGCAGGCCTGCGCGGCGGTCGCACGAGCCGTGCACGAGCGGCGGACCGTGCTGCTCAACGTCCCCCTGCCGGTGCAGTCCCTGGACGTTCCCGAAAGCGCCCTGGCACAGGCGGCACCACCGCGGGAACGGGCGGCGGTGCAGCCGTCGCCGGACGACGTGACGGCGTTGGTGCGCGTCCTCGAACAGGCGCGTCGGCCGCTCTTCGTGGCCGGCCGCGGAGCACGCTCACCGGGAGCACGGGCCGCCCTCGAAGCGCTCGCCGACCGTTACGGGGCCCTGCTGGCGACGTCGGCCGTGGCACGCGGCCTGTTCCACGGCAACCCCTGGTCGCTCGACGTGTCCGGAGGCTTCGCGTCCCCTCTGACGGCCGAACTGATCGAGGCCGCGGACACGATCGTGGGCTGGGGTTGCGCCCTGAACATGTGGACGATGCGGCACGGCCGGCTGATCGGCGCCGGCACGACCGTCGTACAGGTCGACGACGAGGCGTCGGCGCTCGGCGCACACCGGGAGGTACGGCTCGGCGTCACCGGCGACGTGGAACTCACCGCCCGGCATGCCCTGGAGACCGGCGGCACCGCGGAACGGCAGGGCTACCGGACGACCGACATCGCCGAGGCCATCACCGCCCGCGTGCGGTGGCGGGACGTGCCGTACGAGGACGACAGCAGCCGTGAGCGGATCGACCCGCGCACGCTGAGCATCGCCCTCGACGACATCCTGCCCGCGGAGCGCGTCATCGGTGTGGACTCCGGCAACTTCATGGGCCACCCGAGCATGTATCTGTCGGTGCCGGACGAGAACGGCCTGTGTTTCACGCAGGCGTTCCAGGCGATCGGCCTGGGCCTCGCGACCGCGATCGGCGCGGCCCTCGCACGGCCGGACCGGCTCGCGGTGGCGGCGCTCGGCGACGGCGGGGCCATGATGGGCGCCGCGGAGTTCGACACGGTCCGCCGACTTGGACTGCCCATGGTCGTGGTCGTCTACAACGACGACGCCTATGGAGCGGAAGTGCACCACTTCGGACCGGACGGACACCCCCTGGCGACGGTCGAGTTCCCGCCGACGGACATCGCCGCGGTGGCCCGGGGCCACGGCTTCGAAGCGGTGACCGTGCGCACGCCGACGGACCTGAAGGCCGTCGAGGACTGGGTCGCGGGATCCCGGTCCGCCCCCTTGCTCATCGACGCGAAGGTCACCCGGGACCACGGGGCCTGGTGGCTCGAAGAGGCGTTCCGAGGCCACTGACCGGACACGCACCCGGGCTGCGGAAGCGCAACCCCACGGCATCTCATGCGTCTCCCTTACAGGGGGTGCCATGGGGACGGAACAGCAAATCGCCTATTTTCTTAGAGAGTTGAGGGACGCCAGCTCGCACAGCGACCCGCACGCCAGCCCGCACACCGACTCGCACGCCAAGCCGCACGCGAACCCGGAGCGACGCGCGGCGGCGGCGAAGGGCCTCGGTAGGATCGGCCGGCCCGAGCACGCCGGAGCCCTCGTCGAGGCCGCCGACGACCCCGTACCGGCGGTGCGCGCGGCGGCGGCCCTGGGACTCGGCCGACTCGGCCGCCCGGCCGTCCCGGCGGCGGGCGGCAGCGTACTGCCGGGGCTGATGCATGACATGGACCCCTGGGTGCGGCGGCGGGCCTCGGTCGCCGCGATCCGGCTGAAGCTGACGGGCCCGACGATCAGGGACGCGTTCGTGAACCTGCTCGACGACCCGGACCACCACCTGCGGATCAACGCCCTGGACGGCCTCAACGCGCTGGGCGTGACGGGCGATGTCGCGGCGCTGGCACGGCTGCTCGGCGATCCGGAGGGCGCGGTGTGGGGGCGCGCCTGGAAGCTGCTGTACCGGTTTCGCGACGACCCGGCCGTCCGCGCGGAGGTGATCCGCACGGCCCGGGAGGGCGAGGGCGCCGCCAGGGCGCAGGTCCTGGAGATGCTGCCGAGACACTGCACCGAGCGGTTGCTCGACTCGCTGCTCACCGGACTGCGCGACCCGTCCCCCCAGGTGCGGTACGCGGTGGCCCGACGGCTGCTGGACCTGAAAAGTCACTCGGTGCGGGACGCCCTGGTCGAGGCCCTGCGGACGGAACGGGACCCGGAGGCCGCGGGCCTGCTGCTGAGCGGACTCGGGTGGCACGGCGAGCGCCGGGTGACCGACCTCGCGGTGCGATGGCTCGGCGACCCCCGGGCCGGACGGGATGCCGCGACCGCTCTCGGACACCTCGGCACGGGGACCGCCGGGGAGCATCTCCGCAGAGCACTCACCGACAGGGCGCTGCCGGCGACCACCAGGGGCGCCGCCGCGGTGGAGGTCGGCAGGGCGGGCAGATGGGACGCGGTGTGGTTGCTGCTCCCGCTCCTCGACGACCCCGGAGCCGAGGTGCGCGCGGGAGCGGTGGACGGCTTGGGCGCACTCGTCCACGACGGCCTCCGCTTCTGGGAACGCCGCCCCGTGGCGGAAGCGCTCACCGCCCACCTCGCATCCGACAGGGACGACACCTGGCGCATCTGCAACGCGCTCGACGGCCTGGACGAGGCGCTCCCCGCCCTCCGCCACTTGGCGGACGAGGCCGCGTCTGATGAGGTCCGGGGGGCCGCGCGCAAACTGCTGGACGCGGCCGGAGCCGGCTGACTTGCTTGCGCGATCATGGGATCCGTCATCGACATATGAGGAGTTGATCCGTGATGCCCGTCGTTCCCGCCGATCCCGATGTGGTGCATCCGATGCCCGAGCAGCCCCGGGTGGTGCTCCTGCGGCCCCTGGTCACCTCGCCGTTGATCGACGTGGGGGAGTACTCCTACTACGACGATCCGGACGACCCGACGGCTTTCGAGACCCGCAACGTGCTGTATCACTATGGGCCGGAGAAGCTGGTGATCGGCAAGTACTGCGCGCTGGGCGAAGGCGTGCGGTTCATCATGAACGGGGCCAACCATCGGATGGACGGTCCCTCGACGTTCCCCTTCCCGATCATGGGAGGGGACTGGGCCGAGCACTTCGATCTGATCACCGGGCTGCCGGGCCGGGGTGACACCGTGGTCGGCAACGACGTCTGGTTCGGATACCGGACCATGGTGATGCCCGGGGTCCGGATCGGGCACGGGGCGATCATCGCCTCCGGGGCCGTCGTGGTCGACGACGTGCCCGACTACGGCATCGTCGGCGGCAACCCGGCCAAGCTCCTGCGGCGCCGGTACGCCGACGAGGACATCGCGCGGCTGCTGGCTCTCGCCTGGTGGGACTGGCCCGCCGAGCACATCACCGGGCACGTCCGGACCATCATGTCGGGCAGCATCGACGACCTTGAGGCCGCGGCGCCGGGTACGGCCTAAGCCTGGGAGCAGCCGGACCCCTCGGCGGCGCCGCCGCTCCTGAGCGCCGCGTCCATGGTGGTCAGGCGCCGGTGCCGGCGGGAGCTGTCGACGATGCTCCAGCCGGTGAAGGCCACGGCGAACAGCGAGAAGCCGATGGCCTGGCGCTCCTCGCCGGCCAGGGCCGACAGGGCGGTGATCGAGCCGAGGACGACCGTGAGGAGGACGAGGGCCGCAACGCGGTGACGTGAACGGTACAGGCGCCGGTCCACCAGTCCGCGCATGGCATCGCGCTCCGCCGGATCGGCGGGCACATCACCCTTGCGCACCTTGCGTTCCAGCGCGACGAGGTTCTTCGTGCCGCCGACCGCGCGCTTCTCCTCGCGCCGGGCGGCGAGCACCACGACGACGACCGTGACCGAGATGAGGGCCGTGCGGATCACTGCGGAGAGGACCGAGGACTCCGGGAACAGGAGCACCACCAGGGCGCTGGCGATGACGGTCGACAGGGTGACGTGCAGCCACACGTGCTTGCCTAGAAAAGTGGTGAAGCGTTCCATGGTCCGTCCCCCGCGGTCGGATCGATTCCGGTTGATACCGGTCGTTTCCGCCCTGGACGCGGAGCCGTCGGCGGACGGTTCCGATCCGTGGGGCCAGGGCGACGACGAGGAGGACCCCGGGTCGCCGCGCCATCGTCCGCAACCGGTCAAGTCCGGCACGAAAGACGGATGGTGACGGTCCGGATGGCTGGACGGCTCCCGGGCTGTCCCCTCGTGTGCGGCGCGGACGCCCCGCCATCTCCACGCTTGCGGCATTTATGCGCTTTATCTGTTTAACATGCGGTGATCCACTTCCGGCGGCCCTGTGACCTGGTCGCACGCAGCCGGTGGGTCCGTTGTGCGTGTCGTCAACCGTGAGAGGAGGCCTCCATGGCCCCGGCAGGCCGTCGCAGAGCGCTGACGCAGGACACCTCGGCACGACACGACCCCGAACTGCGCGCCGCCGCAGGGCATTTCGGGCGCCGCCGGTTCCTCACGGTGACCGCCGCGGCCGCCGCCCTCGCCTTCGGCACCCAGCTGCCGGCCCGGGGCGTGGCAGGCACCGGGGAACTGGACGCGGCGAGGATCCCCACCGATCCGTTCACGCTCGGCGTCGCCTCCGGAGACCCGCTGCCCAGCTCCGTACTGCTGTGGACCCGCCTCGCGCCCGCCCCGTACGAACCGGGCGGCGGACTGCCCGGGCAGTACGTGGCCGTCGAGTGGGAGGTGTCCACCGACGAGTTCTTCGCCCTGACGGTCCGCAGGGGCACCGCCGTCGCCTTCCCCGAGTACAACCACAGCCTGCACGTGGAGGTCGAGGGCCTCGAAGCCGGCCGGGTCTACTACTACCGGTTCAGGACCGGGACCTGGATCAGCGATACCGGCCGGACCCGTACGGCGCCCGCCACCGCGGCCGCCGTCGCGAAGCTCACCTACGCGGCCGTGGCCTGCCAGGCGTACCACGACGGGTACTTCACCGTGCACCGCCATCTCGCCCAGGACGACGTCGACGTGGTCTTCCACCTGGGTGACTACCTCTACGAGTACGCCGTCGACTCCGTGGGCGGCGCGCGCGACTACAAGGACCGGAAACTGCCCGACCTCTACAACCGTGAGACCAAGACCCTCGACGACTACCGGCTGCGCTACGCCCTCTACAAGAGCGATCCGGATCTGCAGGCGGCCCACGCGGCGCATCCCTTCGTCGTCACCTGGGACGACCACGAGACCGAGAACAACTACGCGGGCGCGATCAGCGAGAACAACGACCCGCCGCAGGAGTTCCTGCTGCGGCGCGCGGCGGCCTACCGGGCGCACTGGGAGAACCAGCCCCTGCGCAACGCCCAGCTGCCCAACGGCCCGGACGCCCAGCTCTACCGCCGGCTCCAGTGGGGCACCCTCGCCCAGTTCGACGTCCTCGACACGCGCCAGTACCGCTCCGACCAGGCGTACGGGGACACGCTGCACGCCCCCGGTCCCGAGACGGACGACCCGGAACGCTCCATCACGGGGGCGGCGCAGGAGAAGTGGCTGATCGACGGCTGGCGTGCCTCGCGGAACCTGTGGAACGTCATGGCGCAGCAGGTGTGCTTCTCGCAGCGCAGGTTCGATGTCGGCGCCGAGGCGCGGACGTCCATGGACGCCTGGGACGGCTACCGTGCCTCGCGCCGGCGCGTCCTCGACGGCGCGGACTCCGCCGGGGTCGACAACCTGGTCGTCATGACGGGGGACGTGCATGTTGGGTACGCCTTCGACATCAAGGAGGACTTCGACGACCCGGCGTCGAAGACGCTGGCCACGGAGATCGTCGCCACCTCGGTCACCAGCGGCAAGAACGGCGCGGACAGGCCCGGCAACTGGGACACCTACCTCAAGGCCAACCCGCACCTGAAGTTCTACAACGGGCGGCGCGGTTATGTGCGGGTCGCCCTGGACAGTGCGAAGGCCCGGGCCGACTACCGGACCGTCTCCGCCGTGACGACACCCGGCGCACCGATCACCACAGCCGCGTCCTTCGTGACCGAGGCGGGCGATCCGGGCCTCAAGGCCGTCTGACGAGCGCCGTCCGCCCCACTGCCGCCCTTCCCACGAACGATCCCGGACGGTGACGGACGGTCGCGAACGATCCCCGACGGTCGCAGGACATCAGCACCCGGACAGGGTGCTCCCCGGCATCCGGTACTCCGCCGGGCGGGTCCTTCACGTCGTCCGAAGTGCCGAACCATCCGAATCCGGACATTTTCTGAGTCCATGTCGGCAAGGTCTAGATCCCCGAGAACGAGGAGTCACCCGATGGTCCCCAGACACGCCGGCCGAGCCGCCCGGACCGCCCTGACCGTGCTCGGCGCAGTCGCCCTCACCGCGCTGCCCGCAGCCGCGGCCGCAGAGCCGCCCGCGCCGGCGCCGTCCTCCGCGCAGACGCTCGGCGCCGACCGGCCCTCGGCCGTCGTGCTGCGCGCGATGCAGCGCGACCTGCGGCTGACGGGCCCACAGGCCAAGGCGCGGCTGGTGAACGAGGCCGAGGCGGGCACCCGCGCCGGCCGGCTCCAGAACGTACTGGGCAAGCACTTCGCGGGCGCCTGGGTGCACGGCACGACCTCCGCAGGGCTGACCGTCGCCACGACCGACGCCGCCGGTGTCGCCGCCATCAAGGCCGACGGGGCGCAGGCGAAGGTCGTCAAGAACGCGCTGAAGGACCTGAACACCGCCAAGTCGAAACTGGACGCCGCCGCGGCGGGTAAGTCCCTCGACACGCCGGTCCGGTACGTCGACGTCCGGACCAACCTCGTGACCGTGCAGGCGACGAGCCGTGCCGCCGCCGACAAGCTCATCGCGGCGGCCGGGATCGACCGGCGGCTCGTGGAGGTCAAGGTGTCGGCGGACCGGCCGCGCGCCCTGTACGACGTCCGGGGCGGCGACGCGTACTACATCGACGACAAGGCCCGCTGCTCGGTGGGCTTCTCCGTCACCAAGGGGGAGCAGCAGGGGTTCGCCAGCGCCGGGCACTGCGGGAAGGCGGGCGCCAAGACCACCGGCTTCAACAAGGTCGCCCAGGGCACCTTCGAGGCCTCGGTCTTCCCCGGGCAGGACATGTCCTGGGTGAGCGTCAACAGCGAGTGGACCGCCACGCCCGCCGTCAAGGGCGAGGGCGACACGAACGTGCAGGTCGCCGGCTCCGTACAGGCGCTGGTGGGCGCGGCGATCTGCCGCTCGGGCTCGACCACCGGCTGGCACTGCGGCACGATCGAGCAGCACGACACCACCGTGAGCTACGCCGAGGGCGACATCAACGGAGTGACCCGTACGACCGTGTGCGCGGAGCCGGGTGACTCCGGTGGCTCCTACATGTCCGGCACCCAGGCCCAGGGCGTCACCTCCGGAGGCAGCGGCGACTGCAAGTCCGGCGGCATCACGTTCCACCAGCCCGTCAACCCGCTGCTCACCACATACGGTCTGACGCTCAAGACCGCCCCCGGCCAGAGCGGCACGCCCGCCCCGGAGGACGGCCAGAGTGTCGGCTGGACCACGGGCCGGGTGTACGAGACCGGGACCCGCGTGACCTACGACGGAGTCTCGTACCAGTGTCTGCAGACGCACCAGGCGCAGGGAGCGTGGCAGCCCCGCCTCACGCCGGCCCTGTGGCAGCGCCTCTGACGGTCACTCGGCCGCGGCGACGCGGCGTCACGTCACGTTGGCGCGGGGTGCCTGTCTCCGGACACGGCCCTCGCGCCTTCGTGTGCGCCCGGTGCCCCCTGTGCCTGGTGAGCCCGACGCGAGATGGGCGCGGCCGGGTCTCACATCCCGGCCAGCAGCCCGTACGCCGTCGCCACGAAGGTGTCCCGGGTCCTGAAGCGGCGGGTGCACACGGCGGCCAGGGCCGTTCCGATGTCCGGCCTGAAGCCCAGGAAGGCCTGCTGACCGAGTGTGGCCCCCGAGTGGAAGTACATGGGGCCGTGGCCGGTGGGGTGCTGGAACCAGGCGACCGTGTGCACATGCCGGTGCCCCCACCCGCGCCGGAGGACCGGACGGCGTACCGCCCGCAGCGCGTCGGCCAGGGTGGCGTCGGCGGGAGCCGGGCCCGACGGTTCCAGGTGTGCTTCGAGGAACGTCAGCAGGTCGGGCGGGGTGGCCCGGACGGCGCCGGCCGACTGGAATCCGCCGACGGTCAACGGGGGTGTGGGCGTGGTGCCGTCGGCGCGGTGTCCGGTGGCGTCGTCGGCCGGTCCGCCGGGTCGAAGGGTGGTGCCGCTCAGCCCGAGGGGCCGCAGCACCCGGCCGCCGAGCAGGTCGTCCCAGGGGGTCGCGGTCGCCGCGCTCAGGGCGTGACCGAGCACGGCGACACCGTAGTTGGAGTAGTGCCAGCGGCTGCCGGGCCGCCGGTCCCGTCGACGGCGCAGAAAGGCGTCGACCACTCTCCGGTCCGGGTAACCGGCGTACGGGTTGGTGTGCCAGGTGGGCAGGGCCCGCAGGAAGAAGTCGGCGGGCAGGGCGGGCAGTCCGGAGGTGTGGGTGACCAGGTGCGCGAGGGTGACGGGGTCCCGGCCCGCCGGGCGGGCCGGATCCAGGCAGACGGCGGCCGGTTCACCCGCGGACAGGGTGCCCGACTCGGTCAGCTGGGCCAGGAGCAGCCCGGTGAACGTCTTGGAGGCCGAACCGATCTCGTAGCGCAGTCGGTCGCGGGGAACGGACGGAGGCGTCCCGGTGCCCCCGCAGCGGACCGTGCGGTGACCGTCCCGGGAGAGGGCGAAGACGACGTCGGGCGCGTCGACGGCGTCGACGGCGTCGTCGAGCAGTTCCGGTACCGTCCCGCCGTCCGGGAGCGGCCGCGTCGAGGGGCGGGCCGGCGGTAGTTCGCCGGTGAAGCCGAGGGGAACGCCCGGCCAGGGCTCACGTCGTGGTGTCATGCCGGTGCGTGCGCGAGTTGCGTCAGCGCGCGGGACGTGGCCAGTACGGAGGCGAACGCGGCCACCAGCGTCGGGTGGTAGACGAGGTCGAAGACCTCTTCGCGGTCGCCCTCGGGCATGGTGCGCACGGCGGGCATCGCCCCGTCGGGCTGCTGGGCGGCGGCGAAGCCTTCCCAGGCCCGCTCGTCCAGGGTGGGGCGCGGCAGACAGGCGTCGACGACGAGGAGTTCGCCGAGCAGGTCCCAGCGCTCCAGGTCGAGCCAGTCGTCGAGCCAGACCGGCAGCCAGGTGGCGAGGTAGTCGGCGAGCGCGGGCGGCAGTCCGGCGGTGTTCTCTCCCCAGTCGGTGAGGTGGAAGACCGTGTGGGTGATGTCGTACGCGATGTGCCCCTCGACGGTCCAGGGTTCGGGGGTGCGGCCGAGCCAGGTCATGGTGAGGACCTCGGACTCCGGCGGCCGGGGTGACAGGCCGAAACGGCGCTGGAACGCGGACAGGCCGAGGCGGCGCACCGGCGGCACCTCGTAGGCGGCGAAACTCTCCAACCGCTGGTTGAGCCGGAAGGCCTCTTCGATCCCGGGGTGGCTGTATCCCAGTTCCTTGAACGGGAGATAGACCTCGAACGGGATGGGGGAGAGGGGCTCGATGCGCTGGCCACGGACCAGCATCCGGCCGCCGTCCAGCGTGTCGCGCCACGCGTGGTCGAGCAACTGCCGTGCCAGCTGGGCCTGTCGGGAGCCGGCCACGCCTTCGCGGAACAACACCTTGCAGATGAGCGCCAGTTCGCCGACCGGCTTGAAGCGTTCGAGGAAGCCGACCTCCGGGTCGACGTCCTGTTCCAGGCGGAATCCGTCCCGGTGGGCGTGCAGCCACTCCAGGGCGCCGGTTCCGACCGTGTGGATGAGGCGGGTGCTGGTCATCTCGACACTCCTCGCCCACCCCGGCCCGGATGCGCCGCGTGCTCGAAGGCACGTGCCTTCTCCGGCTCCACGCCGTCGTCGGCGCTCGCGCGCAGACGGTGGGTGGTCAGCACGGCGGCGAAGGCCGTCATCAGGGTCGAGTGGTAGCAGCGGATGAAATCGTGCGCGGCCGGCAGACCGTCTCGTCCGGAGCCGGAGCCGGAGCCGGAGCCGGAGCTGGAGCCGGTGCCGGAGTCGGTGCCGGAACCGGTGTCAGTGCTGGTGCTTGTATCCGTTCCGGCGCCGATTTCGGGGACGGCGCCGGACGCGTCCTGTGCTCGTGCGAGCTTCGCCCAGGCCTCCCGCAGCATCGGCCGGTCCGGTGGACCCGGCAGGCTGCCGGCCACGGCCAGCAGTTCACAGCTGAGGTCCCACTGCCCGGCGTCCAGACAGGTGTCCAGCCAGGGCGGCAGCCACAGCCGGAGATAGGCATCGATCCGCGGGGGAACGTTCCGCGGAGTCAGGCCCCAGTCGGTGAGGTGGAAGACCACATGGGTGAGCGTGTAGCCGGCGGCCCGTTCGAACGTCCAGGGCTCCGGCAGACCGCCCAGCCAGGTGCGCGACAGCGCCCGTCCCATGTCGTCCCGTTGCGGGATGCCGCTGCGGCGGAGGGAGTTGAGGACACTGAGGCGTCGGTTGGGCTCCTGCTCCGTGAGCTGCCAGCCACGGGTGCGGGCCACCGTCGCGACGGCCTCTTCGTAGCCGGTGTGGCGCAGTCCGGCCGACGCGAACGCCGCGTAGATCTCCAGCGGATACGTGGCGAAGGGTTCCAGCCGCTGCAGTTCGAGGAAGAGAGAGCCCTGCCCGGTCTGGTGCCAGGCGAAGGCCAGCAGGTCGGCGGCTGCCGCGTGCAGCGGGTCGGTGGGCTCGGTGTGCCGGCGGACACTGACGCACACCTGCGCCAGTTCGCCGAGGGGCTTCCAGGTGCGGTTCACATCACCGTGCTCGGCGAGTGCGTCGTCGCCGAGCTCGAACGCGCCGCGGTGGGCGGACACCCAGGCCAACGCGGCCTCGCCCAGTTCCCGGACGTCGCGCGCCGTCACACCCGTACTCCGGCGCGCAGCAGTCGTGCCGCCTCGACCTGCAGTGCCACGCGTGGATCGTCGCAGCCCATCTGTGCCACGAACTCAAGCCCTGACTCCAGCCCGAGGGTGTCCGGCACATCGTCGAGGAGGACCAGCCAGCGACCCGCTCCCGCCGCCTGGAGCCAGTCGCGGCGACGCACCGCCCGGACGAATCCCCGGGCGACGTCGACGGTGCGGCCACGGGCCACGCGGGTCACCGCGCAGTCCTCGCCGGGGACCGCGAGCGGGGCCAGCACGGCGAGTTGGTGGGTCAGTGACTGCCACGAGGCGTTGTCGAGCCATGTGGCGTCGAGCTCCGCGTCGCCGCCCGGCATGCCGTCGGGGGAGCCGAGGGACGCGTCAAGCCGCTGAAGTGTCCGCTCCATGGCCCAGTGACTCCACACCGAGGTGGGGGAGGCGTCCGGGGGAGGCGGGTAGGCCCGCACGGCTCTGCCGAACACGGCGAGGTCGTCGGGCTCGGACGGCGTGCGGCGCAGGACGCTCGGCAGGGCGGCGTCGGCCCCCACCACCCGCAGGGCGGCGAGGGTGATGCCGTCCGCGGCTTCGGGGGTGCCGACGCCCGGGACGCTGCCGGTCAACCGGAACGGGCCCCCGCTCCGAAGAGCGGAGACCAGTTCCGACGTGAGGCCCTGCACCGCGCCCGCGAGGCGGGTCGAAGTGCCTGACTGCTCCATGTGAGTGTCCCGTCAGCCCTTCTTCGGCCGCGGGGTCGGAGGCGACAGGAGCACTGCGCCCTGTCCGGCCGCCAGCGCGAGGGCCGCACATTCGCGGCTGTCGCGGAAGGTGCCGTCCGCCTCGGTCGGGTCGAGAGCCGCCTCGATGTCCAGGCCCTGGACCTCGGTGAGCTCGTCGGTCAGAAACTCGGTCGAAGACATACCACTATCCCCTTTGCGAGAGACATGTTCTTCTCGGTTCTCGAAGGTACGAGTGACCGTTATGTCCAAACGTATTCATAGAAGTCGCATTTGTCTCTTCGGTAGTTCTTTCAACTTCTCCCGCCTCGCGCCCCACCTGCCGGATCCCGGCAACAACCGGCGCGTCACAGGGCCCAGTTCACTCATGTTCTTCCGGCTCCCGCCCCTAGAGAATGTGCTGGTGACGCGCGTGAGGACCGAAATATCCGCTGAAGTACCGCCTGTAGTACGGCGTTCAAGGAACCGTGGGCAGCTGATCGGTGCCGCGGTCGTCGCCGCCGTGTGCACGCTGGCGGCGGCATGGCTGCTGCTGATCAGCACGCCCGCGGCGCTCGGCGAGGGGCACGCCTTCAAGACCGCATCCCGCTGCGCCTCGGGCGACGGGGCGTCGGACAGCGGTGCGTCGGACGGCAGCGCCTCGGACGACAGTCCCTCCGGCAGCAGCGCCTCCGGCGACTGCCTGCGGACCGTGAGCGCGCGCATCGACCACACCGAACACGTACAGGGCCGTAAGACACCCTCGTACCGCCTGTACGTCGTGGAGGCGGACGGCACCGAGGGCCGTGCCACCCTCGGAGGCGATGCCTCGCACCGCCCGGTCGCCTCCCCCGGAGCGGACGTCCGGGTCACCTACTGGCGGGGACAGATCCGGTACGTCGACCTCGCCACCGGGCGCAAGTACTCCCACGCGGACCCGCGCGACGACTACAAGGTCGTCGCCACCCCGGGCCTCGCCATCGGCCTCTACGGCACCGGCTTCCTCTGGTGCTGGTTCTGGATGGCGCTGCACTCCCGGGTGGCCAGGAGGGCGCACCCGTGGGACATCGGCGTGCCCTTCCTGGCAGCCGTCTGCCTGGCACTCGTCGGCGCGCTCGCCCCGTGGGCCACCGACGACATGGGAGCGGCGCTCCTTCTCGTCGGACAGGCCACCGTGGTCGCGGTCGCCGTCTGCGTGGTGACCGCCGTGTTCCTGCGCCGACGCAGCCGAGGTGACGACACCGTCGACATGCCGCCCTCCGTGCCCACGGAGGAGCAGCACTTCCCGGGCCGGATCGTGGGCGAGGTCCCCTACGCCGAGCACGGCACCCACCTGCTGGCCGCCGCCGGCCTCCTGGCGACGACCATGGGCCACCCGGGTGCGGCCCACCGCCGGGCGGTCCCGCGCACCCTGACCCCGCTGCGCGTCCGTCATCCGTACTGGTCCGACCCCTCGCCGCCGGGGCTGCGGGGCCGGACCTGCGTCCTGGAGTGCGAGGACGGAGGCGTCCCCGTGCTGATCGTCACCGACCGGCAGCGCATGCCGTGGGTGCTCGGGGCCCTGACCCCGCGACCGTGAACCAGCCGGTGATCGTCGGCCGGGCCGGCCGGTTCGAAGAGCGGCGGTAATCCGGAGGCGGCGGGGTAGAGGGAGGGCGACCGGACCCCGTTGAGAAGGAGCCGAGGATGACCGACGACGCCTACCTGTTCCTGCTCGACGACGCGGCAGTGCGGCTCGGCGTGCCCCCGGCCGCCGTCGGCGACCTCGCCTGCATGGAGACTCCCGCGGTACGAGCATGGCTGGACGCCCAGGGAACGACGGCGACCGCTCCGGAGCTGCGCCTGCTGCCGCCGGAGGAGACGGGCTCCGTCCCCGAGGGAGCGGAGCGGCTGCCGGTGCCGCTGAGCGACGAGGAACTGAGCCGGGTGCGCGGACGGACCGGTCCGGAGGCGATCGCGCGGGTCGAGGAGCAGCTGCTGTCCTATCGCGACATCGCGGACGGCCGGGACGAGCTGATCGGACGGGCGCTGGCCGCGGGTGTGGCGCCGCACCGCATCGTGGAGCTGACCGGCGAGGACCCGGCGACGGTCACGGCCGCGGCCGGCGGCTGACAGGGGCCGGCGAAAGGGCCGCCCGAACGCACCCTCCGCACGTCCTCCCGCACGCCCCCCGCTCGGCTCCGACGTGCGGGGAGGTCCGGCGGGCCGCAGCCTGGACACGTGAGCTGCGTGGTCCGGAGTGCCGTCGGAAGGTCATGAACAGCATGGGCAGCCCGAGAAACAGCCCGAGAAGCAGCGCGAACAACAGCCTGAGCGACAGCCCGACGAACGGCTCGGCCGCGGACGACGGGACCGCCCGCCCGGGCGCCGTCCGTCGGGGGGAACGCATCCCCTCGTCACCCGATCGCCACCACTCCGAGGTGACCCTGCGGGTGAACGGCAGGCCGCGCACGCTCGTCGTCGACCACCGTTCCGTCCTGCTGGACGTGCTGCGCGAGCAGCTCCACCTCACCGGCGCCAAGAAGGGCTGCGACCACGGCCAGTGCGGTGCCTGCACGGTCCTGGTGGACGGCCGCCGCGTCAACAGCTGCCTGCTGCCCGCCGTGGCCCAGGACGGCTGCGACATCACGACGGTGGAAGGACTCGCCGCCGGTGACGACGCTGACGGCGATGACCGCAACGACGGTGATGACCGCGTCGACGGCGGAGAACGGCGGGCTGACGGCGGAGAACGGCCGGCCGACGGCGAGCTGCACCCCCTGCAGCGGGCCTTCATCGACCGCGACGCCTTCCAGTGCGGCTACTGCACGCCCGGACAGCTCTGCAGCGCCGTCGGCGCGATCGCGGAGGCCCAGTCCGGCCACCCCTCGCACGTGACGGACCCCGCGACCCCGTCCGGGGAGCCCGTGCCGCTCGGTCCCGACGAGATCCGCGAGCGGCTCAGCGGCAACCTCTGCCGCTGCGGCGCCTACCCCAACATCGTGCGGGCCGTCGAGGACGTGATCCGGTGAAACCCCTCGCCTACGCACGCGCCGGCAGTGTCGAGGAGGCCGCCGAGCTGTACGCGGCCCACCCCGGCGCCCGCTACCTCGGCGGCGGAACCAACCTGGTGGACCTGATGAAACTCGGCGTGGAGGAACCGTCCACGCTGGTCGACGTCAGCAGGCTGCCCCTCGACACGGTGGACGAACTGCCCGACGGATCGGTACGGATCGGCGCCACGGTCCGCAACAGCGACCTCGCCGCCCACCCAACGGTCCGCGACCGCTGTCCGGCGCTCTCCCAGGCACTCCTGGCCGGGGCCTCCGGGCAACTGCGCAACGCGGCCACCACCGGCGGCAATCTGCTCCAGCGCACCCGCTGCCCGTACTTCCAGGACACCGGCAAGCCCTGCAACAAGCGGGTTCCCGGCTCCGGTTGCGGCGCCCTGGACGGCGTACACCGTGATCACGCGGTGCTCGGGCACTCTCCGCAGTGCATCGCCACGCATCCGTCGGACATGGCCGTGGCACTGGCCGCCCTGGACGCGGCGGTCGAACTGCACGGGGCCGAGGGGCCGCGGACCGTTCCCGTGGCAGAGTTCCACCGGCTGCCCGGGGACCGTCCCGAGCAGGACACGGTGATCCGCCCCGGTGAGCTGATCACCGGTGTGGTCCTGCCGGCCTCGACGGCCGGGCTGCCCTCGCTGTACCGCAAGGCCCGCGACCGGGCCTCGTACGCCTTCGCCCTCGTCTCCGTCGCCGCGGTGCTCGACGTGGAGGGCGGTGTCGTCCGGCGGGTCGGCCTCGCCTTCGGGGGAGTGGCCCACCGGCCCTGGCGGGCCAGGATCGCGGAAGAGGCACTGCTGGGCGCGGCGCCGACGACGGCCGCGTTCGAGCGGGCCGCTGACCTCGAACTCGCCGCTGCCCGGCCGCTGCGCGACAACGGCTTCAAGGTCCGGCTGGCCCGCAATCTCGCGGTGGACGCCCTGCGACGGCTCGCGCCGCCCACCACCAGGACCTGACCGGAAACCCAGCAGAAGGAGCAGTCATGGCCGACACCGGCACCGCGCTGGGCGCGCCCGCCGAGCGCCGGGAGGGCCGGGACAAGGTCACCGGCAGGGCCCGCTACGCCGCCGAACAGACCGATCCCGGCAGGGCCCACGCCTGGCCGGTGGCCGCCGGGATCGCCCGCGGGAGCGTCCGTGCCGTCGACACGGAGGCCGCCCTGGCGCTGCCCGGGGTGCTCTCCGTCCTCACCCACGAGAACGCGCCCCGGCTCGCCCCCGCCGACGACCCCACGCTCTCCGTGCTGCAGGACCCGCGCGTGCCGCACCACGGCTGGTTCGTCGCCCTGGTCGTCGGCGAGACCCTGGAGGCGGCCCGCGCGGGCGCCGCCGCGGTCCGGGTCGCGTACGACGTGGAGGAACACGACGTCACCCTGACCGACGACCACCCCGAGGCCTACGCACCCGAGAAGGCCAACGGCGGTTTCCCCGCACGCCGCGAACAGGGCGACCCCGAGGGCGCGTTCGCGTCCGCCGAGGTCCGCGTCGACTCCCGCTACCGCGTACCGCCGCTGCACAACCACCCCATGGAACCGCACGCGGCGACCGCCCGCTGGGACGGCGACCGACTCGTCGTGCACGACTCCAGCCAGGGCGCCACGACCGTACGCGCCACCCTGGCCTCGCTGTTCGAGCTGTCCGAGGACGACGTGACCGTCATCAGCGAACACGTCGGCGGCGGGTTCGGGTCCAAGGGCACCCCGCGGCCCCATGTGGTGCTCGCCGTGATGGCGGCACGGGAGACCGGACGCCCCGTCACCGTCGCGCTGCCCCGGCGTTTCCTGCCCGCCGTCGTCGGTCACCGGGCGCCCACCCTGCACCGGCTCCGGCTGGGCGCCACCGCCGACGGCACCCTCACCTCGTCCCTTCACGAGGTCACCACCCACACCTCCCGCATCAAGGAGTTCGTGGAGCAGGCCGCCGTACCCAGCCGGATCATGTACGCGGCACCCCACCGGCTCAGCTCCCACCGGGTGGTGCCGCTGGACGTGCCCAGCCCGTCCTGGATGCGCGCACCCGGCGAGGCACCGGGCATGTACGCCCTGGAGTCCGCCATGGACGAACTCGCCCTGGCCGCAGGCCTGGACCCGGTGGAACTGCGGATCACCAACGAGCCGGACACCGAACCCGACAGCGGCAGACCGTTCAGCAGCCGTCACCTCGTCGACTGCCTGCGGGAGGGCGCGCGGCGCTTCGACTGGGCGGCACGCGACCCCCGCCCCCGGTCGCGTTCCGAGGGCCCGCTCCTTGTCGGCACGGGGGTGGCCTCCGCGACCTATCCGGTGATGGCCAGTCCGGCGCGGGCGGAGGCGCACGCGACTCCCGACGGCGGTTTCGTCGTCCGCATCAACGCCACCGACATCGGCACCGGCGCCCGTACCGTCCTCGCCCAGGTCGCCGCCGACGCACTCCGCGTCCCCCTGGACCGCGTACGCGCCGAAATCGGCAACAGCGACCTGCCGTCCGCACCACTGGCCGGGGGTTCCTCGGGTACGGCGTCCTGGGGCTGGGCCGTCCACGAGGCCTGTACGCGGCTGGCGTCGAGCCTCGCCGAGCACACCGGCCCCCTGCCGTCCGAAGGGCTCCGGGCGCGTGCCGACACGGCGGGCACCGCCGACGCCGACAGCCCCTACTCCCGGCACGCCTTCGGCGCGCACTTCGCCGAGGTCACCGTCGACACGGTGACCGGAGAGGTCCGGGTACGCCGACTCCTGGGCGTCTACGCCGCCGGACACATCCTCAACGCCCGTACCGCGCGCTCCCAGTTCATCGGCGCCATGACCATGGGCCTGGGCATGGCGCTGACCGAGAGCAGCACCATGGACGCCGCGTCCGGCGACTTTATGGAGCGCGACCTCGCCGCGTACCACGTCCCGGCCCATGCCGACGTGCCCGACATCGAGGCGCACTGGATCGACGAGGACGACCCGCATCTCAACCCGATGGGCAGCAAGGGCATCGGCGAGATCGGCGTCGTCGGCACGGCCGCCGCCATCGGCAACGCCGTCCACCACGCCACGGGCGTCCGCCACCGCGAACTGCCCCTGACCCCGGACCGGGTGCTCGCTGGCCTGTAGACAGACCCTCGGGCCTGCAGGCTGACCCCGCCGATCCCTACCCCGGCGGGGTGAGGCGCCGACCGGCGGCGGTCCGCATACTCGGTGTCATGAACAAGCACGACGGGCACCTCGCCGAGTTCCTCCAGGCACGCCGGAGCCAACTGCGCCCCGAGGACGTGGGGTTGCGGACCTACGGCGAGCGGCGCCGCGTGCCGGGGCTGCGCCGGGAGGAACTCGCGATGCTCGCCGGCATCAGCGCGCCCTACTACACCCGCCTGGAACAGGGTCAGTCGCGCAACGCCTCACGCGAGGTGCTGGACGCCGTGGCGAGCGCCCTGCGACTGGACGACTCCGAGCGCGCCCATCTGCACACCCTGGCCAGTGCTGCGCCCAGGCGGCGCGGGCCCGGCGCACGGCCGCGTCCCGAACGCATCACTCCCGCGACCAGCGCCCTGCTGGCGGCCGTCGACGGCACCCCTGCCGTCGTGATCGGGCGCCGCAGCGACGTCCTGGCCTGGAACCGCCCGGGGCACGGGCTGTTCGCGGGGCACCTCGATCCGGACAGCCCGGACGATCCCGGCAGCACGGGCGGTCCGGGGCGACGGCCGAACATGGCCAGGCTGGTGTTCATGGACGCGCACACCCGCGACCTGTACACCGACTGGCACGCCAAGGCCAGGGCCGTCGTGGGTAATCTGCGGCTGACGGCCGGACGGCACCCGGACGACCCGCTGCTGGCCGCGCTGATCGGCGAACTGACCATGCGCAGCCGGGAGTTCGCCACGATGTGGGCCGACCACCGGGTGCTCGCCTGCGATGTCGCCGACTACGAGATGCGCCATCCGCTGGTCGGGACCCTGACCGTCACCCAGCAGACACTGCAGAGCCCCCAGGGGGACGGACCGTCCCTGGTGGTGGCCACCGCCGACCCCGGCTCCCCGTCCGCGGCGGCCCTGGCGCTGCTCGCCCATGCCACCGCACCCCGGGACGCGGACCGGCCGCACCACGCCGCCGAGTCCCGCACGGCCTGACCCGCCGACCCCGCTGACCTGCTGACCTGTTAATCCACTGACCCGCTGACCCGCACCGCCTGACCCGCGCCCTTCGCGGGGCGGTCGCACCCTCACGCCCTCTCACCGAGGCGCCCTCGACCCCGGCGCCGCACCACGGCTGCCGCATGCCCGAAACCGGAGAAGGAACCATGTCGAACCACACATCGAACCGCACGTCGAGTCCCCCGTCGAACCGGCGTGTCAAGACACTCATGGCCGCCGTCGCGGTGGCCGCCGCCACCCTCGCCTCGGCCCTGCCGGCCGACGCCACCCCCACCCGTCCCACCCGCGAACCGCTGACCGACGTACGGATCGCCACCCACTTCGACGTGTCCGCGGGTCAACTGCCGGAGAACATCGCCCTGTTGCCCGACGGCACCGCGGCCGTCACCTTCGCCGCGAGCCGTCAGGTGGCCGAGGTGAGCCCCCGGGGCGCGACCCGTGTCCTGGCGACCCTGCCCGCGCCCGCCGACGGCGGAGTCCACACCCCCGCCCTCGGCTTCCCGCTGGCCACCGGGATCGCCCGCACCCCGGACGGCACCCTGTACGTGCTGTACGCGACCGGAACCGCCGACCTGACAGGCCTGTGGCGGCTGCGCCCCGGGAAGGCCCCGCAGCGCATCGCCGCACTGCCCGAGGACGGACTGCCCAACGGACTGGCCCTGGACGAACGCGGCAAGCACCTCTACATCACCGACTCGGTGCTCGGCACGGTGTGGACCGTCCCCGTCACCGGCGGCACCCCCACCGCCTGGTCCACCGCACCCGAACTCGCCCCGGCCGGCTTCCTCGGAGTCAATGGGGCGAAGGTGCACGACGGCGCCCTCTGGGTGACCAACCTCGACCGGGGCACGCTCCTGCGCATCCCGATCCGCCCGGGAAACCGCGCGGGCACCCCGCAGATCAAGGCGTCGGACCCGGACCTGGTCGGAATCGACGACTTCGCCTTCACCGGACACGGCGACGACGTCCTGGCCACGCTCAACACCACCAACAGGGTCGTGCGCATCCGGCCCGACGGCACCCGGACCACCGTCCTGGACACCGCCGACGGACTCCAGAACCCCAGCTCCGTGGCGCTGCGCGGCAAGGAGGTGTACGTGCTCAGCGCCGCCTACGCCACGGCCACCGACCCCAACCTGCTGCGCGCACGCCTGCGCGGCCACCTGTAGAGCCCGGCCGTGCTCGACGGCGGAGCGGCGACCGGTCTCAGGTCGCCGCTCCGCCCTCCCGCAGGACGTCGAGGGCCGTGAGGGCCACATGCAGTCCGGTACGCCGCTCACCGGATTCGAGATCGCAGTCGAGCAGCCGCTCGATGGTGCGCAGACGCTGGTAGACGGTCTCCCGGGACAGCCCGCCGAGCCGGGCGGCACCGGTCTTGCTGCCCGCGGCGTCCAGATAGTGCCGCAGGGTCCCCAGGAGTTCGGTGCCGTGCCGGACGTCGTGGTCGATGAGCCGGCCGAGCTGCCGTTCGGCGTACTCCTGGACACGGGTGTCCTCGCGCAGCGCGTACAGCAGGCGGCGCAGTCCGATGTCGGACAGTTCGTTGTACGACCTGCCCGTGGTGAGGGGCCGGCCCGGACGGGTGGCTTCCGCGACGCGGGACGCCTCACGGAAGGAACGGGCGGTGCGGGCCAGATCCATGACCTCGGAACCGACGCTCACGACGGCACACGGGTCCACCTCCAGCGCGGTACGGCCCAGTTGCTCGACGACGGACCGCCACGGCTGGGACGGGCGCAGGGCCAGCAGGATGCCGAGCCGCGCGGGCGCCAGTACGCCGACCAGCGCGGCTGTGCCCGTCGTCCGGAGCTCCTGGGACAGACGGGCCTCCAGACCGGTGCCGTCGACGGGCGCCCGGGTGTCCATCAGGACCGCGAGGAAGACGGTGCCCTCGGTGGGCAGGCCCAGCGCGGCGAGGCGCGCGCGGGCGTCCGCGGGGGAGCGGTGGCGCTGCTCGGCGAGGTCGCGCAGGGCGCTCCGGTGCGCTGTGCGCTCCCAGGGCGTGGCGTGGATGAGGCGGGCGATCGTCAGGGCCATCGCGGTCCGCTCCAGGACGGTGACGTCCTGCGGCCCGAACACCGCCGACGGCGCCGAGGGCGGCAGCATGGCGACGCGTCCCCAGAGTTCGCCCTGGTACTCCACGGGGGCCACGAGCCAGCCCTCCGGGCCGGTCACTTCGGGGCCGGTGACCTCCGAGCCGGTTACGTCGGGGCCGGTTACTTCGGGACCGGTCACCTCCGGACGGGCGGTCCGGGGGGCCTGCTCGTGCTGCGTCGCCCTGGAGCGCCGCTCCCAGCCGGTCAGTGCCTCGTCCACCGTGCTGCCGGACGGCTCGCAGAGCAGCGCCTGATGCACCAGGTTCTCCAGGACGACCGTACGCCCGCTCATCTCCGCCGCCGCGCGGACGACGTCCTCGGGTCCGGCGCCGCGCAGCGTCAGGGCGGTGAACGCCTCGTGGATGCGCTGGGTCCGGCGCACGGCGTCCGCCTGGCTGCCGAGGATGAGGGTGTGGACGACCTGGGTGACCTCAAGGAAGTTGACGTCCTCGGCCAGGGTGACGAGCGGCAGGCCACGGACGCGGCACGCCTGGATGAGGGGTGTGGGCGGGCGGTGGTAGCGCCGTACGAGTTCGATGACCAGGGCCGCGGCCCCGACGTCGGCCAGCTCGTCGACGTAACGGCGTACGCCCGCCGGGTCCTCGGGCAACGGCATACCGGTGGTCAGGACGAGTTCGCCGCCCTTGAGGAAGGAGGCGGGGTCGGTGAGTTCGGTGATGTGGACCCAGCGGACCGGCCGGTCGAGACAGGTCGCCCCGGCGACCACCTCCGGTCTGCCCGCGGCCAGGACGGGCAGGGCCAGGACGTCGGCGACGGTGAGCGCGCGGCCCGCGGGAGCTGTGCCCGGCCGTCCTTCGGCCAGGGACGTGCGGGGCGTTTCGGCGTACTCGCTCATGGTGCGTGCCTGCCCGCCCGGACCCTGTGACAAGCGTGGCTGACCTGCGCACGGTTGACACAACGTCCGAACCCCGCCGCCGGGCCGGACAGTTCACGCATTGCCGCCTGCCGCCCCGGTCGAGATGCTCGCCCTTCGGGAGCAGACGACGACGCACGGCCGGGAGACGCACATGACCGCACTGTCGCCGCACCTTCGCCAGGCCACTCCCGTGGTGGCCGTCCGGGGCGAGGGCGTCCACCTCTTCGGTGAGGACGGCCGCCGCTATCTCGACTTCACCGCGGGCATCGGTGTCACCAGCACCGGACACTGCCACCCGAGGGTCGTCGAAGCCGCCCAGGAGCAGGTGGGCACGCTGATCCACGGCCAGTACACGACGGTCATGCACGAGCCGCTGCGCCGGCTCGTCGACAGACTCGGCGAGGTGCTGCCCGCCGGCCTCGACAGCCTCTTCTTCACCAACTCCGGGAGCGAGGCGGTGGAGGCCGCGCTGCGGCTGGCCCGGCAGGCCACCGGCCGCCCGAACGTCCTGGTCTGCCACGGCGGATTCCACGGCCGGACCGTGGCCGCCGCCGCCATGACGACGTCCGGCACCCGTTTCCGCTCCGGGTTCTCCCCGCTGATGAGCGGCGTGGTCGTCACCCCGTTCCCGACGGCCTACCGGTACGGCTGGGACGAGGAGACCGCCACCCGCTTCGCCCTCCAGGAGCTCGACCACACGCTGCAGACGATCTCCTCGCCCGCCGACACGGCCGCCGTCATCGTCGAACCGGTGCTCGGCGAGGGCGGTTACGTGCCCGCGACCCGCGCCTTCATGGAAGGGCTGCGGGAACGCGCCGACCGGCACGGCTTCCTGCAGATCCTGGACGAGGTGCAGACGGGGGTGGGCCGCACCGGCCGGTTCTGGGGACACGACCACTTCGGTGTCACCCCCGACATCCTGGTCACCGCCAAGGGGCTGGCCAGCGGATTCCCGCTGTCCGGCATCGCCGCCCCCGAGGAGCTGATGGCCAAGGCGTGGCCCGGCTCGCAGGGCGGCACCTACGGCGCCAACGCGGTGGCGTGCGCCGCGGCCTGCGCGACCCTCGACGTCGTACGCGACGAGAAACTGGTCGAGAACGCCGAGGCGATGGGGGCACGGCTGCGCCGGGGCCTGGCTGCGGTGGCCGACCGGACGCCCGCCATCGGGGACGTACGCGGCCTCGGGCTGATGCTGGGCAGCGAGTTCGTCGACGCGGACGGCGGCCCCGACCCAGTGACCGCCTCCCGCGTCCAGCGGGCCGCCGTCGACGAGGGCCTGCTCCTGCTGCTGTGCGGCGCCTGGAACCAGGTCGTCCGTATGATCCCGGCGCTGGTGATCGACGAGACGGCGGTGGACGCGGGCCTTGAGGCGTGGGCGGCGGCGGTGGAGGCCGGTACATCACCGGCCTAGACCGCCGCCGCTGAAGGACCGGCCCCGGCCCGTGTGCAGCCGCACGCCCGCCCCGCCGCCGATCGACTCAGGAGCGACACCATGACCGACACCCCGACCCGGTTGTTCATCGGCGGCGCCTGGGTGGATGCCGCGGACGGCGCCACCCTGCCCGTCGACGACCCCGCGACCGGAGAGATCCTCTGCCATGTCGCCGACGGAGGCCTCAAGGAGGCCAGGCTCGCGGAGGACGCCGCCGTACGGGCCCAGGAGACGTGGGCCCGTACCGCACCCCGGACCCGCAGCGAGATCCTGCGCCGCGCACACGAACTCGTCCTCGAACGGACCGACGAACTCGCCCACCTGATGACCTCCGAGATGGGCAAGCCGCTCACCGAGGCCAGGGGAGAGGTGGCGTACGCCGCCGAATTCTTCCGGTGGTTCTCCGAGGAGGCCGTACGCGTCGACGGCGGCCACGGCACGCTGCCCGACGGGCGGCACCGCATGCTGCTCTCCCGCCGCCCGGTCGGCCCCTGTCTGCTGATCACCCCGTGGAACTTCCCGCTGGCCATGGGCGCCCGCAAGATCGGCCCGGCGATCGCGGCGGGCTGCACGATGGTGCTCAAACCGGCTCCGCAGACACCGCTGTCCAGCCTCGCGCTGGCCGCGATCCTCCAGGAGGCCGGGCTGCCGGACGGCGTCCTGAACGTCGTCACCACCTCCCGCGCCGGCGAGGTCTGCGAGCCGCTGCTGCGCGGCGGACGCATCCGCAAACTGTCGTTCACCGGCTCCACGCAGGTGGGTCGGCTGCTGCTGGCGCAGTGCGCGGACGCTGTCGTACGCACCTCGATGGAGCTGGGCGGCAACGCGCCCTTCATCGTCTTCGGCGACGCGGACCTCGACAAGGCCGTGGACGGCGCGATGACCGCCAAGATGCGCAACATGGGGGAGGCGTGCACCGCCGCCAACCGCTTCTTCGTGCACCGGACGGTGGCCGAGGAGTTCGGCGAGCGGCTCGCCCGGCGGATGGGGGCGCTCGTCGTGGGGCCGGGCACGCGCGAGGGAGTCGACGTGGGCCCGCTGATCGACGCGAAGGGCCGCGCCAAGGTGGAGGACCTGGTCGCGGACGCGGTGGAACGCGGCGCCCGGGTGCTCGTCGGCGGCCGTACGCCCGCGGGGCCGGGGTGCTTCTATCCGCCGACCGTGCTCGCGGACGTCGACACCGGCAGCCGTCTGATGGGCGCGGAGATCTTCGGCCCGGTCGCCGCGATCCTCACCTTCGACGACGAGGACGAGGTGGTCCGCCGCGCCAACGACACCCCCTGGGGGCTGGTCGGTTACGTCTTCACCGAGGGCCTGGACCGCGCCCTCCGCGTCAGCGAACTCCTGGAGGTCGGCATGGTCGGCCTCAACACCGGCCTGGTCTCCAACCCGGCGGCCCCCTTCGGCGGGGTCAAGCAGTCCGGCCTGGGCAGGGAGGGCGGCCGAGTGGGAATGGACGAGTTCCTGGACTACCAGTACGTGGCGATCCCCGTGACCTGAGGCCTGAGCGAGGGGCGCCCCGAAAGGGGCGCGGGGAACGGCGCGCCCAGCCCCGACGAAGCCGCAGCTCCGCACGGCGGCATGATGACCCCATGACCGCCCTGCGCATCCGTATCGAAGCCGTAGACCTCCCAGGACGCACCCACCCCGTCCCCATCAGCCGCAACGGCCCGGAAGAGCCCCGCGAGATCCACGTGGCCGTACAGCGCCGGAGCAGGCCGGGCGAAGTGCTCGACCCCCACCCCGGGGACGCGGAGTCGGCGACCTGGACCCTGGAGTGCACGGCGACGACGACACCGACCGGCACCGACGTACAGGGCCCCTACGTGCAGGACCGCCTGGGCCGCCGCTTCGTCTACCTGTCCTGGGGCACGGTCGACGAGGAGGGCGTCTTCTCGATGTTCCGGCGCGCCAAGCTCATGCTCGACATGGTCCCTGCGGACGTACTCGCGGAGGCCGCCCGCGAGGGCGTACTGGTGGCACGTCTGGGCCTGACCGACCCCCAGGGCGGCCCCCTGTGCGCACGGGTCGTCCCCCCGCACATCACCTGGACCGCCGAACGCGACACCTGCGCGCCGCCCGTCGTCGCGCGGGACGCCTGATCGCGGGACGCCGTCGCGGATTACGTGTACCCGTCCCGGAGGCCGGGCGCCCGGGTGGGAGCGGCGGCCTACGCCCGCGCGCCGACCGTCCAGCAGGCCGCGGTGAAGCGGACCTCGGCACCCTGGACGTACGGGTCGAACGCGGCGCGGACCGTTTCGACGAGGTCCGTACGGGTCCGCTCGTCCGCCTCGCGCAGGACCAGGCCGAGCGGTCCGAGCCGGGTGAAGTAGGGGACGAGTTCGCTCTCGGGCAGGGTGCAGTCGACGTCGAGCGGCTGGATGTCGACCCCGGTCCAGCCGCTCTCCTCCAGGACGCGGCGCACCCTGTCGGGAGCCGCGAAGGCGAACTGGCCGGGCTCGTCGGGACGGCGGGCGGGCAGGTCCGGCAGGAACGGTGCCGCGGCGCGTTCGGCCGTCGTCATGAACGGATTCTCCGCGGGGCCGCGCCAGGCGATGAACCTGAGCCCGGCGTCGTCGCGCACGGCACGCCGCAGATTGGTGAAGGCCTTGACGGAGTCGTTGAAGAACATGACTCCGAAGCGCGAGACCACCAGGTCGAAGCTGCCGGGCTCGAACGCGTGATCCTGTGCGTCGGCGAGCACGAACGAGGCCGCCCGTGTGCCCTCCTCCCCGCCCTCCCGCCCGGTCTGCCCGCCCTCCTGCCCGGCGCGCGTCCGGGCGACCGTGATCATCGGCTCGGAGAGGTCGACGCCGACGCAGCGCCCGCGCGCGCCGAGCCGCCGCGCGACGGCCAGCGTGGTGCTGCCGGTGCCGCAGCCGACGTCGAGCACCCGGCCGGCCCGTTCGGTGACGGCCGCCTCGACGAGAAGGTCCTCGAAAGGCCTGAACAACTCGTCGAGCACCGCCCGGCTCTCGACCCATGCGCGGCCGGCGGTCCCGTTCCAGCGGGCCGCCTGCTCGTTGTCGGTCCCGTGCGTGATGTCGATGCCCCTGTCCATGGTGTCTCCTGTGCTTGCCTCGCCCGGATGGAGATGACACCGTGCTACTTCAAGCCGACTTGAGGTCAAGAACATGCCGGAACTGGACATCGCGGAGGTGGCGCACCGCGCCGGGGTGCCTGCCTCGACCCTGCGGTTCTACGAGGAAAAAGGCCTGATCACCCCGACCGGCCGACGGGGTCTGCGGCGTCAGTACGACCCCGCCGTGCTGGAGCGCCTGTCGCTGATCGCGCTGGGCCGCACCGCCGGGTTCTCGCTCGACGAGATCGCCCGCATGTTCGCGCCGGACGGGCAACCACGTATCGACCGGCAGCTGCTGACCGACCGGGCGGACGAACTGGACCGGACGATCCAGGAGCTCGCTGTCCTGCGGGACTCCCTGCGGCACGCCGCGGCCTGCCCCGCGCCGAGCCACGTCGAATGCCCCACTTTCCGTCGCCTCCTCAGGGCCGCGGCGGCCGGTGTCGTCGGAGCGCCACGGAAGAGAACTCCGAAAGGGGCACCGGAAAGGACACCGGGAACGCCTCGGAAGCAGGGTCCCGGGCAACCGTGATCCACCGCGCGGAGAGAGTTTCGGCCCGCGCCGTTGTCCGCTCGAATGCGGGGCACACGGACGCGTACGGGCGCGTGCCACCGGGCGCCCGTGGCCTTGGAACCGGGAGGTGTGATGTCCACGCAGACCCACCGCCTGACCATCACCCAGATAACCGACGGCGAGCACTGCGCGGTCCTGCGGATCAGCGGCGAACTCGACCAGAGTTGTGAGGAGTACTTCCTGGGTACCCTCGCCGCCATCGTCGACGCGGGGCGACGGCACCTGGTGCTCGATGTGACAGCGCTCGTCTTCTGCGACTCACGTGGGCTGAACTGCCTGCTCGCGATCAGATGGCTGCTGAAACGCCTGGACGGCAGGCTCATCCTGGCCGGAGCGGGCCGCAGACTCTCCGAATTGCTCGTCCAGACGGGCAGTACGGAGCTGCTGCCCGTCCGCCGGGCGGTCGGGCCGGCTCTGCTGGAACTCCCCGAGGCCCATCGCCCCATCTGGCCCCCCATGCCCGATCCCGACGACAAGCGAGGCGACGGGTGAGGACCGGTGAGGCGACGGGTGAGGACCGGAGGACGAGCGCGGAGGGGGCGTCCACCGCACCGGCCGGACGCAAAAAACGCCGGGCCCGCCACTACGGGGGGAAGTGACGGGACCGGCTGAGGTACAACTTGCCACACCCGCGCGGGAAAATACGGTTCTTTGGGCGGCGGGCGAGCAAAAGAATCGTGACGGTGTCCTGACGACGGGCACGAGGGCGGTCACCAACCGGTCAGCAGCAGATGGTTGAGGAGCAGGGCGAGTACGGCCTGGGCGCCCAGCCAGGCCCGGGGACGGCTGAGCAGCGCGCATGCCGGGAGCAGCCACATCGCGAAGGGCAGCCAGATGCGTTCGGTCTCGGCCTTGCTCATCCCGGACAGGTCGGCGATGAGCAGGGCGAGCAGCCCGCACAGGACGAGCAGGGCGAGCCGGGCTTGAGCACCGGCCCGCAGCGACTCGGCGCCCGCCCCCGGAGACGCGACGCCTGCTGTCGGGGACTCGGCGCCGGGCACTGGACCCCCGGCCCCCGGCCCCCGGGCCTCGCGGTGGGGCAGCAGCCCTTGGCGTCCACGGACCAGTGCGACGGCCGCCCGCCGGAGCCCGGCCGCTGTCGTGAGGCCCGTGATGAGGACGGTGCACGCGAGGTTCGCCCACACCCAGTAGCCGTAGGGCCGGATACCGCCCGCGCCGTCGTAGTAGCGCGTGACCAGGAGGTGGTACGCCTCCCACCAGTCGAACCCGCCCAGCGTGAACGCCACGGGGACGACGGCGAGACCCGCGATCAGGAAGGCGGCCCGGGAGACGAGGCAGGGGAGCACCCGGACCCGGCTCCGCCCGAGGAACAGCACGCCCGCGGCGATCACCGCCATGAGCGTGAGCCCGTACGAGAGGTAGCAGGTCAGGCCGAAGAGGAGGCCGGAGGTGAAGGCGGTGGCTCTGGTCCGGGGGCCCTTCGGTGAGGTCACGGTGAGTGCGAGTGCCGCGATCGACCAGGCGGCGACCGCGGCGAAGTACGCGTCGGCCGACGTGCCCATCCACACCGCCGCCGGTGCGAGCACCAGGAACGGTGCCGCGCGCCGCGCCGACTCCTCGTCGGCGAGCCTGCGCACGGTCACCAGTACGGCGACGCAGGCGGTGGCGCCGACCGTGATGCACCAGGTTCCGGCCCAGCCGCCGCCGCTCAGCCCGATCCGGTCGAGGAGGACGAAGGTGAGGGAGGCGGCGGGTGGATGTCCGGCCACATGCGGCGGCCAGTGGTCCGGTGAGTCGAGCGGGATGTGGCGGGTGAAGTCCCGCAGGGTCGCCGGGATGTCGTGGAAGCGGTCGATGACCTGGAGGTACTCGTAACGGGTGGTGAGCCGGGCGGCCACGCCCCGGTGCCATCCGTCGATCAGGGCCAGCGACCAGATCCAGGCCATGGCACCCGCCCAGGAGGCGCCCAGCAGCGCACGCCAGGGCAGGCGCGCGGCGAGGACGGGACCGTACGCCACGACGCCCAGCGCGACCGCCACCGCGGCCGGGGTGCCCGGTCCGAGGTGCGGGTCCCAACTCGCCCACAGCGGAGGCCAGTTCGCGAACAGGGTGTGGTCGGTCTGCTCGATGTGGCGGCCGATCAGCACGGCGGCGAGGACGAGGAGCAGGGCGGCCGACGCCGTGGTCAGGTCGCGCAGGGTCTGGCTGCGAGGCGTCCGGCCGCGAGGAGTCCGGCTGCCAGAAGTCGGGCTGCCAGGAGTCAGGTCACGAGGATCGAGGGCGCGCGACGTCGGGTGTCGCAGAAGGGAGCGGATCACACGGGAACGCTAGGGCGGCAGGAGCCGTTTCGAGCCGCCCGCCCTGCGGACGTCAGCGTTTCGTCATGGTTCGCAGGCCCTGCCAGGGGCCCTTTCCTGCCTACGGTCGGGCCATGCGCGACCACTCCCCAAGGCTTCCCACCTCACCCGGTTTCTGGCGCAGTCCGCTGCGCGGTCCCTGGTTCACCTCGGTACTCGGCCTCGTCCTGCTCGTCGGCATCACCGTGCTGTTCGTGACAGGTCTGCTGTCCTACGCCGCCTACAACCCCGGCCTGTCGCCGGTGAACGACAAGACCCCGGACAAGGGCGTCCTCGGTTTCTATCTCTTCGCGTGGCCCACCGGCCCGTACTGGCTCTACCGCCTCACACAAGGGGTTCACGTCACGCTCGGCGTCACCCTGATCCCCGTGCTGCTGGCCAAGCTGTGGTCGGTGGTGCCGAAGCTGTTCGCGCTGCCGCCGGCCCGTTCGCTCACCCATGCGCTGGAGCGGATCTCGTTGCTGCTGCTGGTCGGGGGCGCGCTGTTCGAGTTCGTGACCGGCGTGCTCAACGTCCAGCTCGACTACCTCTTCCCGGGGTCCTTCTACCCGCTCCACTTCTACGGCGCGTGGGTGTTCTTCGCCGCGTTCGTCACCCACGCCGTACTGAAGACACCGGCCGCCGTACGGAACGTACGCCGCATGCGGCAGGGCCAGGAGGCAGCGGACGGAGGGGAGTTGGTCTCTCCTCGGCCCGATCCGGCGACCGTCTCCCGGCGTGGGGCGCTGTGGTTCGTCGGCGGCGGGTCCCTGCTGCTGTTCGGGACGACGGCGGGGCGGAGCTTCGACGGGCCGCTGCGGCGCACGGCCCTCCTCGCGCCGCACGGCGGAGCCGACCCGGGCAGCGGCCCGAACGGCTTCCAGATCAACAAGACGGCCGCCTACGCGGGCATCGACGACGAGGAGACGGGCGAGGACGCATGGCGGCTCGTCGTCACGGGACGGACGGGCACGGTCCGGCTGAGCCGGGCCGAGCTGCTTCAACTGCCGCTCCACAGCGCGGCGTTGCCGATCGCGTGTGTCGAAGGCTGGTCGACCTCGGACCAGTGGTGGCGCGGTGTGCGGCTCCGTGACCTCGCGGCGCTCGTCGGCCACGACGGCGATCCGCCGGACGTCCTCGTCGAGTCCCTCCAGCGGCACGGCTCCTTCCGCCGCGCGGCCCTGCGCGCCAACCAGGTCGCGGACCCGCGCTCCCTGCTCGCCCTGCGGGTCAACGGCGAGGACCTGAGCCCGGATCACGGCTACCCGGCACGGATCGTCGTGCCCGCCGCGCCCGGTGTGCTCAACACGAAATGGGTGGCCCGTATGACGTTCGGAGACCTGTGATGAGGAAACCGCCCAAGGGGACCATGCAACTCCTGCTGCTCGCCTGCTCGTTCGCCCTCGCGGGCTATGCCGGCGTACGGCTGCTAGGCGACGACTGGCTCGGGGTGACCCTGTGGTTCGTGGGGGCGGCCCTGCTGCACGACTTGGTGCTGCTGCCGTTGTACGCGGTGGCGGACCGCGGGGTCGTCCGGGTGTTCGGCGCGGCCGGCCACCGGGAACGGGCGATGTACGTCCGTGTCCCGGCGGCCCTGTCCGCGCTGCTCCTGCTGGTCTGGTTCCCGGTGATCGGCGGTCAGGTGGACCGGCGGTACCGGATGGCGACCGGGCTGCCCGCGGACGGCTTCCTCGGCCGCTGGCTGCTGATCACCGCCGTCCTCTTCGCCGGGTCGGCGTTGCTCTTCCTGCTGCGCCTGAGGCTCCGGCTGCGCAGGGCGACGAAGGACCGTCCGCCGGTCGTCCACTGATCGACCGCGGTCCAGCCCGCGCGCGTCGCGTGCCGGATCAGGGCGCGCGTCCCGATCCGGGCCCAGGGGAACGGCGTACCCGGTGTGGCGGGAGTGCCGGGGACGTCGGCGTCGCGCGCGTCCGTGATGTGTACACGGACGCGCTCGTCGACGTCCATCGGCACGGTCTCGGCGATCAGCAGCCCGGCCGGGACCAGCAGGTCGGCCAGCCTGGCGAGGAGCGCGCGCGGATCGCCGCCGATGCCGATGTTGCCGTCGACGAGGAGTGCGGTGTCCCAGCGGCCCTCGGCGGGGAGCGGCTCGAAGACCGAGCGGCGCAGGGCGGTGCCGCCGAGCCGCGTGGTCCGGCTGACGGCCGCCGCGCTGACGTCGATGCCGAGGACACGCCGTCCCTGCCCGGCGAGTTCCGCGACGAGCCGCCCCGGGCCGCAGCCGATGTCGAGCACGGAACCCTCGCACCGGCCCAGGATCTCCAGGTCCACCGCGTCGGCGCGGGCACACCAGCGTTCCACTTCCAGCGGCAGCAGCCAGCCGTCGGCCCGGCGCAGGAAGAGGGGGCCGCGGCCGGTGCGCAGCGCGCGGGTGTACGGGTCGGCGCCGGCCCACGCGGGCTGGGCGGGCGGTGGGACGAGGTCGCCCGACGGGAAGTCACTCACCGGGAAGTCGTCCTCCGAGGAGTCGCCGATCGGGGATGCGTCCACCGTGGATCCGTGCATGGATCCGTTCAGGGGTCGGTTCATCGTCCGGCGACCGCCGTGAGTCCGGCGAGACGGGCGGCGAAGCGCCCCCGGGGCGCGAGCGCGGCGACCGCCTCGGCGTCGGCGGCCGTGTCGACGTCCCGCAGCGGCGGCAGGTCGCGTACGCGCAGCCCGGCGGCGATGAGCCGGCCGCGCTGCACGGCCCCGGTGGTGGGCGTCGACATCGGTACCCCGCGCAGCAGCAGCGGATCGGGTTCGGCCAGCCCCAGCGCCCAGAAACCGCCGTCCTCGGCCGGGCCGAAGACGGCGTCGCAGTGCGTGAGGTCCACGCTGAGCAGGGCCGGTGTCACCTGGGGTGTGTCCATTCCGATGAGCAGCGTGGGTCCGTCACAGCCGGCGAAGGCCGCGGCCAGCCGCTCGTCGAGTCCTCCACCGCACTGCGGTACGACGTCGAAGCCGGGCGGCAACCACGGGCCCGGCGCCCCTTCCAGGACGAGGACCCGGCGGGTGGCGGGCGTGGCGGCCACGGCGTACAGGGTGTCGGCGAGTGCCGCCTCGGCGAGGGCGGCGGCCTCCACCGGGGTGAACGGCGGAGTGAGCCGGGTCTTGACCCGCCCCGGCCGCGGCTCCTTGGCGATGACGAGCAGTGTGGTCATCGGGGGGTGCCTCCTTGGGCGGCTGGGGCTGGGGCTGAGTTCTGGACCTGGTCCTGGTCCTGGTCCTGGTCCTGGTCCTGGTCCTGGTCCTGGTCCTGGGCTGGGGCTGGGGCTGTGTCCGAGGTGGGGGACGCGGGTTCGGCCAGCACGCGGCTCATGTCCCGGACGGCCTGCCAGGTGCCGAGCCAGGTGCCGGTCACCTTGGAGGCGCCCGTACGGGGCAGATAGGGCACGTCGTGCTCGGCGATCCGCCAGCCCGCGTCGGCGGCGCGCACGACCATCTGCAGCGGATAGCCGCTGCGCCGGTCGGTGAGCCCGAGGGCCAGCAGGGACTCGCGGCGGGCGGCGCGCAGGGGGCCGAGGTCGTGCAGCCGGAGCCCGGTGCGGCGGCGCAGCAGCCTGGCGAGCGCGAGGTTGCCTGCCCGGGCGTGGGCGGGCCAGGCGGACCGGCCTTTCGGGCGGCGTCTGCCCAGTACCAAGTCGGCCTCACCTGAACGTACTTGGCGTACGAAGGGGATGAGGAGCGACGGATCGAGCGAGGCGTCGCAGTCGCAGAAGCAGACGATGTCGGCGGTGGCGGCGGCGAGCCCCGCGTGGCAGGCGGCCCCGAAGCCGCGGCGCGGTGCGTCGACGACGTGTGCGCCGAGAGCGCGGGCGATGTCGGCCGAGCCGTCGGTGGAGCCGTTGTCCACGACGAGGGCCCGCCAGCCGGGCGGGATGCGGGCGAGGACCCAGGGCAGGGCCTCGGCCTCGTTCAGGCAGGGGAGGACCACGTCGACAGGAGGTGGGGCGGGAGGGGTTGTCACGCCCTTCACCCTACGAACGCGAAATGCGCATATCGGGCATCGGGTCCTTACGAAACAGGGACGTCGGGGTGCGGGGGCGGCACGGGGGACAGCGCGGTGCGAGGCTTGGCGCATGCACCAGCCGCACGAACCGACACCGGCTCCTCGCGCCGCCCCGCAGGCAGCCCCCGAGGCCGCGCCTCAGGCGGCCTCGCACGCCGCATCCCGTTCTGCCGGGGGTGGCGCCCGCATCCTGGTGGTCGACGACGACCCCACCGTCGCCGAGGTCGTCTCCGGATACCTCGACCGGGCCGGATACGGCGTCGACCGCGCCGGCGACGGCCCCGACGCGCTCGCTCGCGCCGCCGCGCACTGGCCCGACCTCGTGGTCCTGGACCTGATGCTGCCCGGCATGGACGGCCTGGAGGTGTGCCGGCGGCTGCGCGAGCGCGGACCCGTGCCCGTCATCATGCTCACCGCCCGTGGCGACGAGGACGACCGCATCATGGGCCTCGAAGTGGGCGCGGACGACTACGTCACCAAGCCGTTCAGCCCGCGCGAGCTGGTGCTGCGGGTGGAGTCGGTGCTGCGCCGCACCCGGCCCGCCGTCGCCGCACGGCCACTGAGCGCGGCCGGGCTGACCGTCGATCCCGCCGCGCGCCGCGCCTCCAAGCAGGGCACGGAACTCGCCCTCACCCTGCGGGAGTTCGACCTGCTGGCCTTCCTCCTGCGCCACCCGGGCCGCGCGTTCGCCCGGGAGGATCTGATGCGCGAGGTGTGGGGGTGGGACTTCGGGGACCTGTCGACCGTGACCGTCCACGTCCGGCGGCTGCGCGGCAAGGTCGAGGACGATCCGGCGCGGCCCCGGCTGATCCAGACGGTGTGGGGCGTCGGCTACCGCTTCGACCCGACCGCCGACGCACCCGCTCCTGCCGACGCACCCGCTCCCGCCGCCGAAGACGGCCCCCAGGAAGAGGCCGACCATGCGTGACATGCTGCTGATCGCCCTTTACGCCTTCGCGGGCGCCGCGGCAGCGGGGCTGGCCGGAGCCGGTGCGCTGCGCCTGATCAGGCGCCGTTCGCTCACCGTGTCCCTCGCCGTGGTGGCCGCCGTGGCGGTGACCGCGATGCTCGCCGGAACCCTGGCCGTGGCGCAGGCGATGTTCCTGTCCGCACACGATCTGAGCGTGGTCACCACGGTCGTCGCGATGGCGGCCGTCGTCTCCATGGTCACCGCGCTGCTGCTCGGCCGCTGGGTCGTCGCCCGCAGCCGTGAACTCGTCGTGGCCGCCCGCTCCTTCGGCGACGGCGGCGACTTCACCGCCCCCGACGCCCCCGCGACCGCCGAACTCGCCGCGGTCAGCCGTGAACTGGCGGCCACCAGCGCCAGACTCGCCGAGTCCCGGATGCGCGAGCGCGCCCTGGAGTCCTCCCGCCGTGAACTCGTCGCCTGGATCTCGCACGACCTGCGCACCCCGCTCGCCGGGCTGCGTGCGATGTCTGAGGCGCTGGAGGACGGTGTGGCCGCCGACCCTCAGCGCTATCTGCGCCAGATCCGGACCGAGGTCGACCGGCTCAACGACATGGTCGGCGACCTCTTCGAACTCTCCCGCATACACGCCGGAACGCTCGCCCTGTCCCTGTCCCGTATGTCGCTGTACGACCTGGTCAGCGACGCCCTCGCCGGAGCGGACCCGCTCGCCCGCCGGCACGGGGTACGGCTGGTGGGCGACCTCGTCGAACCGTTGCCGGTCGAGGTGGACGGCAAGGAGATGAGCCGGGTCCTCGGCAACCTCCTGGTCAACGCGATCCGGCGCACCCCGGCCGACGGCACGGTCGCGGTGGCCGCCGCCCGTTCGGCCGACGGAGTCGTGCTGTCCGTCAGCGACGGCTGCGGCGGCATCCCCGAGCAGGACCTCCCGCGCGTCTTCGACACGGGCTGGCGAGGCTCCGACGCCCGCACGCCCCCGGCCGGAGCCGGCCTGGGGCTCGCCATCGTCCAGGGCATCGTCGAGGCCCACCGGGGCCGCGCCACCGTGCGCAACATCTCCGGCGGCTGCCGCTTCGAGGTGACCCTGCCCGCGGCGGCCGGAACGTGAGAGCGGACCTCGACCCACCGGATCGACAAGCAACGTGAACGGTTGGCCAACCACGTGGGCGGTCGACCGGACACCCCGGTGACGGACTCACTCGCCCCGCAGGCGCGCCACCGCGAACTCCCGCATGCCCTCCTCGAATCCGACCTCGGGCTTCCACCCCAGCCCGGTCCGCAGCCGGGACGAGTCCGCGGTGATGTGCCGTACGTCCCCGAGCCGGAACTCCCCGGTCACCACGGGCGCGGGCCCACCGTACGCGTCGGCCAGCGCCCGAGCCATCTCACCGACCGTGTGCGGCTCACCGCTGCCCACGTTGTACGCCGTCAGCGCGCCGCCCGCCGCATCCGCCTCCAGGGCCGTCACATTGGCCGCCGCCACATCGCGTACCTGCACGAAGTCCCGCCGCTGAAGGCCGTCCTCGAAGACACGGGGGGCCTCACCGCGGGCCAGCGCCGAACGGAAGAAGGACGCGACACCGGCGTACGGGGTGTCGCGGGGCATCCCGGGCCCGTAGACGTTGTGGTACCTCAGCGAGACCGCCGTACCGTCCGTCGACCGTGCCCACGCGGCGGCCAGGT
Source organism: Streptomyces sp. NPDC127119 (assembly GCF_042677425.1). Taxonomy (NCBI): domain Bacteria; kingdom Bacillati; phylum Actinomycetota; class Actinomycetes; order Kitasatosporales; family Streptomycetaceae; genus Streptomyces; species Streptomyces sp. NPDC127119. The sequence continues at coordinate 64,416 of NZ_JBHXTO010000040.1, forward strand.
GTTCCTGCGCGAGCTTGGTCGTCGCGTACACGTTGCGGGGGTCGGCCGGGGCGTCCTCGCCGACGAGACCGGGCGCCAGGTCCGCTCCGCAGGACGGGCAGCGCGGCTCGAACCGGCCCGCCGTCAGATCGGCGGCCGACCGCGGCCCGGGGCGCACCCCGCCGTGCCGCGCACAGGAGTACCGGCCCTCCCCGTACACGACCATCGACCCGGCCAGGACGAGCCGCCGGACCCCGGCCCCGGCCATCGCCGCCAGGAGCACGGCGGTGCCGAGGTCGTTGTGGGAGACGTACTCGGCCGCGTCCGCGACCCCCTTGCCCAGGCCGACCATCGCCGCCTGGTGACAGACCGCGTCGACCCCGGAGAGGGCCGCCGACACCGCACCGCCATCGCGGACGTCACCGCCGCCCGCTCCCCGTACGGCACGTGCGTCGAACACCACGGGCTCGTGCCCGCCCGTCCGCAGCGCCTCGACGACATGGGACCCGATGAACCCGGCACCGCCGGTGACCAGAACTCGCATGCGCCGAACCCTAGGTCCGTTCCCTGCCCCGGAGCAGGGGTACGCGCCCCACGTCACCGGTCCGTAAGAGGTCGCTCCCGGCCGGCTGCGGCGTCGGCGTAGCGTCGGGCCAACTGGGCGAACGCGTCCTTCAGTTCGGCCGGGCCGACGACCTCGATGTCTGCGTCGAAGCGGCCGATGGTGGCGGCCAGGCCGACCCAGGACCATGAGCCGAGGGTGACCCGGCAACGCTCCGGTCCGAGCGCCTCGACGACTCCGTCGTGCACGTACTGGGCCACGTCGGAGGCGGGCTTGGCGAGGATCACCTCGCCGCGGCAGGGCCAGTCGCCGGAGCCGTCGGAGCCCCGGAACCTGGCGGCCACGAAGGCGGCCACGTCACCGCCGGGGAGTTCGCGCGGGACGAAGCGGGGGCCGGTGGGGATGCGCGGGGTGATCCGGTCGGCGCGGAAGGTCCGCCAGTCCTCGCGGTCCAGGTCCCAGGCGACGAGATACCAGCGTCCGCCCCAGGTGACCAGGTGGTGGGGCTCGACCCTGCGTGGGGGTGCCGGGGACGCCGGAGCCGTCGCAGCGGCCGGGGTGTAGTCGAAGCGCAGTACCTCACAGGCGTGGACGGTCGCACCGAGGGTCAGGAGCACACCGCTGTCGAGCTGGGGCGCCGGCCGGGACACGGGCCGCTCGACGGCGGTGACCTGAAGGGTGTCGATCCGGCGGCGCAGCCGCGCGGGCATGACCTGCCGCACGGTGGCCAGCGCGCGCACCGACGCCTCCCCGATCCCGGCACCGGACACGGTCGCGATCCGGAGCGCGACGGCCAGGGCCACGGCCTGCTCGTCGTCGAACAGGAGCGGCGGCAGTTCCGTACCGGCGTCGAGGCGGTATCCGCCGTCCGGCCCCTTGAAGGCGACGATGGGATAGCCGAGTTCGCGCAGGCGGTCGACGTCGCGGCGCACGGTGCGCGGACTGATGTCCAGCCGCTCGGCCAGCAGCCCCCCGGGCCAGTCCCGGCGCGCCTGGAGCAGCGAGAGCAGGGACAGCAGTCGCGCTGAGGTTTTCTGCATGGCTCCATGGTGCATGGAGTAGCGGACACTCCCTGACCGCTTCCCCTGAGATTGTCTTCCTGTGGCCGGCAGAGACAGCCGGAGCGCGAACCCCGACGAGAAGAAGGACGCGAGCACCATGACCGACGTGACCGCCACGACCACCCCCAGGCCCGCCCTCGACCCCGAGCGGAGCGACCTGCTCGCCGAACTCGCGACCGTCCGGTCCGCTCTGACGGCCACGGCCCGCGATCTCAGCGACGAACAGGCCGGCCAGAGCCCCACCGTCAGCACGCTGTCCCTCGCCGGGCTGATCAAGCATGTCGCGGCCATCGAGGAGAGCTGGCTGCGCTTCGTGATCGAGGGCCCCTCCGCGATGTCCTTCGCCCTGCCGGACGGTGTCACCTGGGCCGACTTCGCGGCCGGTACCGCACGTGAGTTCCCGCAGTGGGCGATCGACCACCAGAACAACTTCCGGATGCTGCCCGGCGAGACGCTGGCCGGGATCGTCGAACGGTACGAGCAGGTGGCCGCCAGGACCGAGGAGATCGTCGCCGGTCTGCCCGACCTGTCCGTGACGCACCCGCTGCCCGAGGCGCCCTGGAACGAGCCGGGGTCGGTGCACAGCGCCCGCCGGGTGCTGATGCACGTCATCGCGGAGACCGCCCAGCACGCCGGCCACGCGGACATCCTGCGCGAGTCGCTCGACGGCCAGAAGTCGACCTGAGCGGTGGGTACGTCGACCGCTCTCGTCCTCGGCACCCGGGCGCTCAACCGCGCGACGCTGGCCCGGCAGCTGCTGCTCGACCGTGCCGGTCTGCCGGTCCTCGACGCGGTCGCCCACCTCGGCGGTCTGCAGGCGCAGGAACCGCAGGAACCGTTCGTCGGGCTCTGGTCCAGGCTGTCCGCGTTCGACCCCTCGGCGCTCTCGGACCTGCTGACCGGGCGGAAGGCGGTGCGCACCCACCTCATGCGCCGGACCGTCCACCTGGTCACCGCCGACGACGCCCTGGCCTGGCGGGGCCGTCACACGGCCATGCTGCGCCAGCGCGTGCTCGGGACCTACCGCCAGGAACTCGCCGGGGTGGACCTCGACGAGCTCGCGGCGGCCGGCCGGGCCGTCATGGCCGACGGCGAGCCCCGCACGATGACCGAGCTGGCGCGGGCGGTCGCAGAGCGCTGGCCGGACCCGGGGCCGCGGGCACTGGGCGAGATGCTGATCGCCGCCCTCGTCCCGATGGCGCAGCTCCCGCCGCGCGGGCTCTGGCGGACGAGGGCGGGGGTGCGCAATGTGACGCTCTCCTCCTGGCTGGGGCGCGAAGCCGATCCGCCGGACGGGGACGGTTCCGATCAGGTGGGCCAGGCGCTGGTCCGGCGCTATCTGGCCGCGTTCGGTCCCGCCGCCTCGGCCGATCTGCGCGCCTGGTGCGGCCTGGCGGGCCTGCCCGCCGCGATCGCGGCCGTACGCGGAGAGCTGGTCGCCTTCCGTGACGAACGGGGCCGTGAGCTGCTGGACCTGCCCGACGCGCCGCGTCCTGACCCGGACACACCGGCCCCGGTGCGGTTCCTGCCGGCGTTCGACAACGCGATCCTCGGCTACCAGGACCGCGGCCGGATCATCGACGACGCACACCGCGGTCTGTCGGTCGCCGGTGAGCGTGTCGTCCTGGTCGACGGCCGGGTCGCCGCGACCTGGACCGTCGGCAAGGACGCCACCGTGACGGTCACCCCGTTGCACGGTCTCTCCCGGACCGACCGCACCGCGGTGGCGGACGAGGGGGAGGCGCTGGCCGCGTTCCTGTCCGACGGCGACAGCCACGACGTCCGGATCGCGGACGCCGCCCACTGATCCGCCCGCTGGAACGACTGACGGGTGGGGGGGCGGCGGGGGGGGGCGGGGCCCCCCCCGCGGCTAAAAAAAAAAACAAACCCCCCCCAACACAAAACAAAACAGAATGCGGGGATTGGGTGGT